>NZ_JBHVBO010000065.1:0-19636 GCF_042668085.1 Isoptericola sp. NPDC057391
CGTCCGCCCCGCGCTCGTCGCGTCTCGTCGACCTCCGCCGTCAGGCGACGACGGCCTGGAGTGCCTCACCCAGCTCGGTCGCCTCGGTGGCGTTCAGCTCCACGACCAGACGGCCGCCACCCTCGAGCGGGACCCGCATGACGATGCCGCGTCCTTCCTTGGTGACCTCCAGCGGCCCGTCGCCCGTCCGCGGCTTCATCGCAGCCATCTGTGGCTCTCCCATTCCGTTGTCCGGTTCCTCGGCCTGCCCCCTGCCCGCGGCCCGCCGGTCGGCGGGGGCGAGACGAGGCGCGCCCCACCATTCTAGGTCAGAACCCGCCCGGGACTTCCACACCCCGGACGTCAGAGGTCGACTGGCGAGACCGGGTCCGGGCCTTCCAGGTCAGGCGGCATCAGGCCAGGCCGCGCAGCGCCGCGTGCGGCGGCGCCTCGTCGCGGACGACGGCGACCATGTCGAGCACGCGCCGGGTGGCGACGACGTCGTGGGCGCGGAAGACGGTCGCCCCCTGCCAGGCGGCGAGCGCCGTGGCGGCGAGGGTGCCCTCGAGCCGGTCGTCGGGGGCCAGCCCCAGCGACTCGCCCACGAAGTCCTTGCGGCTCAGCGCCATGAGGAGCGGGTACCCGAGCCCCGCGAGCGCCGCGGTGCGGCGCAGCAGGTGCAGCGACTGCCACGTGTTCTTGCCGAAGTCGTGCGTGGGGTCCACGAGCACCGACCGCGGCGGGACGCCGCAGGCGACGGCCCGCGCGGCGGCCGCGCGCAGCGTCGCGACGACGTCGTCCAGGACGCCGTCGCGGGGGTCCGCGGCGCCGTCGGACGCCGGGGGGTACTCGACGCGGTACGGGTCGGTGCGCGGCACCGCCCCGCCGGTGTGCGAGCACACGACCCCGACCCCCGCCGCACCGGCCACCTCGACGAGCGCGGGGTCGTGCCCCGCCCAGGTGTCGTTCACGAGGTCCGCGCCGGCCGCCACGACCTCGCGGGCGACGCCGGAGCGCCACGTGTCCACCGACACGAGCAGGTCGGGCAGCTCCTCGCGCACCCGCGCGACGAACGGGACCACGCGGCCGATCTCCTCCGCCTCGTCGACCTCCGGGCCGACCCCGGCGCGCACCCCCCCGACGTCGACGATCTGCGCGCCGTCGGCCCACGCCCGGTGGGCCGCGTCGAGCGCGGCGCCGTCGTCGGGCCGGCGCGCCGGGGCGTAGAACGAGTCCGTGGTGCGGTTGACGATCGCCATCACCACCGGGCGCAGCACGCCGTCGGGGCCGCGGCCGACCTCGCGCCCCCGCAGCACCAGCGACGTCCCCGCCGGCGGCACGCCCGGCGGGGCAGGGTCGGGACCGGTCACGAGCCGTCGGCCGCCGCGTCCCGCTGGTCCGCCACGAGCTCGTCGAGCGCCTCCCGCTCCGACGCCGCGAGGGCGCGGCCGCGCTCGATGACGTACTCGACGGCTTCCGCCGGCGAGTCGGTGAGGTGCATGAGGTCGACGTCGGTGGGGCCCACCATCCCCCGGTCGGCGACCGCGGTGCGCACCCAGTCCAGCAGTCCGCCCCAGTAGTCCTTACCGACCAGCACGAGCGGGAACTCCGTCACCTTGTGCGTCTGCACGAGCGTGAGGGCCTCGAACAGCTCGTCGAACGTGCCGAAGCCGCCCGGGAGCACGATGAACCCCTGCGCGTACTTGACGAACATCGTCTTGCGGGCGAAGAAGTAGCGGAAGTTCACGCCGAGGTTCACGAACTCGTTCATGCCCTGCTCGAAGGGCAGCTCGATGCCGAGCCCGATCGACGTGCCGCCCGCCTTGTGCGCGCCGGCGTTGGCCGCCTCCATGATGCCCGGGCCGCCGCCGGTGATGACCGCGTAGCCGGCCTCGGCGAGCAGCCGGCCCACCTCGACGGCGAGCGCGTAGTCCGGATGGTCCGGCGACGTGCGCGCGGAGCCGAACACCGACACGGCGGGCCCCACCTCGGCGAGGGCGCCGAACCCCTCGACGAACTCCGACTGGATCCGCATCACGCGCCACGGGTCGGAGTGCACCCAGTCGGAGTCGCCGCCGCCCGCCAGGAGCCGCTGGTCGGTGGTCTGTGCCGGGATCTCCTTGCCCCGCAGCAGCACGGGACCCTTGCGGTAGCCCCGGCCCTTCTCGGGCACCCCGTCGTCGCCGCGGTCGGTCCCGTGGCCGCTGGGGGAAGTCGTCGCTCGCGTCATGCCTCGAGCCTAGGCGCCGAGGAGCCAGGTGCGCAGGGCGTCGCGCCCCGCCGCGAGCCGGGCCACGGGCAGGCGCTCGTCGTCCTTGTGCGCCAGCACCGGGTCGCCCGGGCCGAAGTTCACGGCGGGGATGCCGAGCTCGGCGAACCGCGCGACGTCGGTCCAGCCGTACTTCGGCGTCGGCGCGGTGCCGGTCGCGGCCTGCACCGCCGCGGCGAAGTCCGCCACCAGCGGGTCGTCGAGGCCCGGGCGGGCGCCGGGCGCGGCGTCCGTCACGACCACCTCGAAGCCCTCGAAGAGCTCGCGCACGTGCGCCTCCGCCTCGGCCACGCCCTGCGACGGGGCGAAGCGGTAGTTCACCGTGACGGTGCAGGCGTCCGGCACCACGTTGCCCGCGATGCCGCCGTGGATGCCGACGGCGCCCAGGCTCTCGCGGTACACCAGCCCGTCCACCTCGACCTCGCGCGCCTCGTACGCGGCGAGGCGGTCGAGCACCGGCGCCGCCGCGTGGATCGCGTTGACCCCGGCCCAGGCGCGCGCCGAGTGCGCGGCGACGCCGTGGGTGCGGACCTCGACCCGCAGCGTCCCGTTGCAGCCTCCCTCGATGCCGTTGTTGCTCGACTCGCCCAGGATCGCGACGTCGCCCGCGAGCGCCTCCGGGTGGTTCCGCACCAGCCGGCCCAGCCCGCTGAGCGACGCCTCGACCTCCTCGTGGTCGTAGAAGACGTACGTGAGGTCGTGCGCGGGCTCGCGGCCCGGCCGCCCGAGCTCGACGGCCAGGGCGAGCATGATCGCGACGCCGCCCTTCATGTCCACGGTGCCGCGGCCCCACATCTCGACGGTGCCGTCCGCCGCGGTCTCCAGGCGCGTGGGGAGGTTCGGCGGGTCGGTGAGCGGCACCGTGTCCAGGTGGCCCGCGAGCACCACGCGCCGCGCCCGGCCCAGGTGGGTCCGGGCGACGAGCGCGTCGCCGTCGCGCAGGACGTCGAGGTGCGGCTGGGCGCGCAGCACGCGCTCGACGGCGTCCGCGAGGGCGGCCTCGTCCCCCGAGACCGACGGGACGTCGCACACCGCGGCCAGCAGGTCCACGAGATCGCTCGTCGCGACGGTCTCCGGGTCGAGCAGGGTGCCCAGCAGCGTGTCGAGCGGGGAGCCGGGGAGTGCGTCGGGTGAAGGGGCGGTGCGGTCCGTGGTCACGCGCACCATCGTCGCAGAACTGCCGACTACGCTGGGCGCATGACGACGCCTGCCTCCTCCCGCCCCGCCTGGGGCCTCGGTCTCGCCACGGTCGCCGACGACGGCACGACGCTCGACGTCTGGTACCCCTCGCCGGTGCTGGGCGCGCCGCCGGAGTCCGACGTCGACATCCCGGCCGAGCTCGACGCCCTCACCGAGCGGGACGACGCGCGCCGCGTGGACGTCGTCGTCGTGCGCACCGTGATCGACCTCGACGCCGCCCCGCAGGACACCGCCGACGCGTACCTGCGCCTGCACCTGCTCTCCCACCGGCTGGTCCAGCCGCACGGCGTCAACCTCGACGGTCTCTTCGGCGTGCTGACGAACGTGGTGTGGACCTCGCACGGCCCGTGCGCCGTCGAGGGCTTCGAGGCCACCCGCCTGCGCCTGCGCGCCGACACCGGGCGCGCCGTGACGGTCTACGGGATCGACAAGTTCCCCCGCATGGTCGACTACGTCGTCCCTGCCGGCGTGCGGATCGCCGACGCCGACCGCGTGCGCCTCGGCGCGCACCTCGCGTCGGGCACCACGGTCATGCACGAGGGGTTCGTGAACTTCAACGCGGGCACGCTGGGCGCCTCCATGGTCGAGGGCCGCATCTCCGCCGGGGTCGTCGTGGGCGACGGGTCCGACGTCGGCGGCGGCGCGTCGATCATGGGCACGCTGTCGGGCGGCGGCAAGGAGGTCATCCGCGTGGGCGAGCGCTCGCTGCTCGGCGCCAACGCCGGCCTCGGCATCCCGCTGGGCGACGACTGCGTGGTCGAGGCCGGCCTGTACCTCACCGCCGGCACGAAGGTCACGGTGCTCGGCGAGATGGGCGCCGACGGCGACCCCCTGGTGGTCAAGGCCCGCGACCTCGCCGGCCGCGACAACCTGCTGTTCCGCCGCAACTCGCGCACGGGCGCGGTCGAGGTGCTGGAGCGGGGCGGCGTGGGCATCGAGCTCAACGCCGCGCTGCACGCGAACTGACGTGTCCGGAGGCCGACGCCGGCGGAGGGGCCGGAGACGGGCGACCGGCGCGGCGCTCGCCGCGGTCCTCGTCGTCGGCGCCGGCGCGACCGCCGGGGTCGTGTGGTTCCTCGACCGGGCCGACACCCCCTCGGTGCAGCGGTGCGCGGCCGAGCTGGACGGCACGTCGTGGTACCTCACGCCGGTCCAGGCGGACAACGCCGCGCTGATCGTCGGGACGTCCGTGCAGCGCGGCCTGCCCGGCCGTGCGGCCACGATCGGGCTCGCGACGGCGCTGCAGGAGTCCCGGCTGGTCAACATCGACTACGGCGACCGCGACTCGGTGGGCCTCTTCCAGCAGCGCCCCTCCCAGGGCTGGGGCACCGTCGAGGAGATCATGGACCCGGTGTACTCGACGGGGAAGTTCTACGACGGGCTCGTCGAGGTCGACGGCTACGAGGACCTGGAGGTCACCGTCGCCGCCCAGGCGGTGCAGCGCTCCGCGTTCCCCGAGGCGTACGCGCAGCACGAGACCCGGTCGCGGGCGTGGGCGTCCGCGCTCACCGGTCACTCCCCCGGCGCGATCACCTGCGACCTGCGGCCCACCGAGGAGGACGACGCCCCGTCGGGCGCCGCCGCCAGGGACCTGCTCGCCGAGCGCGCGGCCCGCGACCTCGGGCTGCCCGCCGACGCCCTGCGGGCCGACACGTCCGGCAGCTCCGACACGGACGTGAACGCCGTCGTCGTGGACGCGACCGCCGTGCCGCTCGACGGCGAGCTCGCCACCTGGGCCGTCGCCCACTGGGCGGTGGCGACGGCGTCCGTGTCGGGGGCGCAGGAGGTGCGGGCCGGCGCGCGGGCGTGGGTCCGCGACGACGGCGCGTGGTCCGTCGTGGACGACGACGCCGACCGCCGGCCCGACGGCCAGGTGACGATCGTCCTGTCGTGATCGTCCTGGTCGCGGGCCGACGGCCGGCGTCGGTGCGGTGCTGCGCGGGCTGCGGAGGGCGCGAGCCTCAGCGCTGCTCGAGCGGCACGTAGGCGCGCTCGGTCGGACCGGTGTAGACCTGCCGCGGGCGGCCGATCTTGGTCTGCGGGTCGTTCATCATCTCGCGCCACTGGGCGATCCAGCCCGGCATGCGCCCCAGCGCGAACAGCGGCGTGAACATGGCCGGGGAGAAGCCCATGGCCTTGTAGATGAGCCCGGTGTAGAAGTCCACGTTCGGGTAGAGCTTGCGCTCGACGAAGTAGTCGTCGTGCAGCGCGATCTCCTCGAGCCCGCGGGCGATGTCGAGCAGCTCGTCCTTGGCGCCGAGCTGGCCCAGCACGGCGTCGGCGTGCTTCTTGACGATCGCGGCACGCGGGTCGTAGCTCTTGTAGACGCGGTGCCCGAAGCCCATGAGCCGGACGCCGGCCTCCTTGTTCTTGACCTTCTTCATGAAGGTCTCGACGGAGTCGTCGCCGCCGCGGATGCTCTCGAGCATCGTGAGGACGGCCTCGTTGGCGCCGCCATGCGACGGGCCGGACAGCGCGTTGATCCCGGCGGCGACGGACGCGTAGAGGGTCGCGTTCGACGAGCCGACGATCCGCACGGTGGAGGTGGAGCAGTTCTGCTCGTGGTCCGCGTGCAGGATGAGGAGCTTGTCCATCGCGGACACCAGCACCGGGTCGGACTCCCACTGCTCGTAGGGCCGCGAGAACGTCATGCGCAGGAAGTCGTCGACGTAGCCGCGGGCGTAGTCCGGGTACATCAGCGGCTCGTCGCGCGTGGCGCGGTGCAGGTACGAGGTGATCGTGCGGATCTTGGCGAGGATCAGCACCGTGGCGAGCTCGACCGCCTCCGGGTCGTGCGGGTCCAGCGACTCGGGGTAGTACGTCGCGAGCGCGTTGACCGCCGAGGCCAGGATCGACATCGGGTGGCCGCCGCGCGGGAACGACGACAGGAAGGCGCGGAACCCCTCGGGGACCAGCGTGTGGCGGTTGACCCGCTCCTCGAACGCCGACAGGTCGGCCGGCGAGGGCAGCTCGCCGTGGATGAGCAGGTACGCCACCTCGAGGAAGGTCGAGGAGTCGGCCAGCTGCTCGATGGGGTACCCGCGGTAGCGCAGGATGCCCTGGTCGCCGTCGATGTACGTGATCTCCGACTGGCACGACGCGGTGTTCGTGAACCCGGGGTCGACCGTGACGAGCCCGGTGTCCTTCAGCAGGGACGACACGACGATGCCGTCGTTGCCCTCCGTGGCCGGGACGACGGGCAGCTGTCGAGCGGTACCGTCGACGACGAGCTCGACCGAGGCGGAGTCGCCCGTGGTGCCTGCGGCAGGCGTGGTGGACGTCATGTCTTCCTTCCGTGACGGGCCTGCCGACTCCCGACGACGGGACCGGTGGGCGCGTGACTCGTGACTCTGGGACGGGGGCGGCCCGGGGCACGCCGGCCGTGGCATCCTCCAGGGCTACCTCGGCCTGCGGTCGAACCTACCCCCCAACACCAAGGTGATCCAATCCCCTGCCCAGCCGCAGCCATCCCGCTCGTCACGCGGTGGTGATGCGCGTCACACCCTCGGCCACGAGATCGTCGGGTGCGGTGAGCGCGACGCGGACGTGCCGCCGCCCCCCGTCGCCGTAGAACTCCCCGGGCCCGACCAGGATGCCCCGGCCGGCGAACCACGCCGCGAGGTCGCGCGAGGACGCGCCCGCGAGCGGCGTCCCGTCGGCCGGGCGGGCCCACAGGTAGAGGCCGGCCTCGGAGCCGTCGACGACGAAGCCCGCCGTCCCGAGCGCGCCGAGCAGCGCGGTGCGGCGCGCGCGGTAGACCTCGCGCTGGGCCGCGACGTGCGCGTCGTCGCCCAGGGCGGCGGTCATCGCCGCCTGGACCGGCGCCGGCACGATCATCCCGAGGTGCTTGCGGGTGGCGAGCAGCCCGGACACGAGGGCGGGGTCGCCGGCCACGAACGCGGCGCGGTAGCCGGCCACGTTGGACTGCTTCGACAACGAGTACGCGACGAGGAGCCCCTCGGGGCTGCCGCCGGTGACCCGCGGGTCGAGCAGGCTCGGCACCCTCGAGACGCCGTCGTCGCCGACCCAGGCGTCGGCCCACGGCAGCTCGGCGTAGCACTCGTCGCCCACGACGACGGCGCCGATCTCCCGTGCCGCCTCCACGACGCGGCGCAGGTGCGCGACGTCGGCGACCTCACCGGTCGGGTTGCCGGGCGAGTTGACCCACACGAGGCGCACGTCGCGGCGCCCCGCCCAGGCCTCGACGTCGTCCGTGGCCAGCGGCGTCGCGCCGGCCAGCCGCGCACCGACGTCGTACGTCGGGTAGGCGACCGCCGGGTGCACGACGACGTCGCCCGGGCCCAGGCGCAGGAGCGACGGCAGCAGGCCGACGAGCTCCTTGGACCCCAGCGTGGGCAGCACGGCGTCCGGGTCGAGCCCCGGCACGCCGCGGCGGCGGGCGAACCAGCCCGCCACCGCCTCCCGCAGCGCGGGCGTGCCGTGCGTCAGCGGGTAGCCGTGGGCGTCCGACGACGCGGCGAGCGCGTCGCGCACGACCCGCGGCGTCGGGTCGACCGGCGTGCCGATCGACAGGTCCACGACGCCGCCGGGGTGCGCGCGGGCGGCCGCACGCACGTCCTCGAGCGTGTCCCAGGGGTAGGGCAGTCCGCCGAGGTCGGCGAAGCCCATCAGGCCTGGGGCGGCAGGCCGGCGATCATGGGGTCGTCCTTCTCGATGAGCCCCATCTTCGCGGCGCCGCCCGGCGAGCCGAGGTCGTCGAAGAACTCGACGTTGGCCCGGTAGTAGTCCTTCCACTGCTCGGGGACGTCGTCCTCGTAGTAGATGGCCTCCACCGGGCACACCGGCTCGCAGGCGCCGCAGTCCACGCACTCGTCCGGGTGGATGTACAGGGAGCGCGAGCCCTCGTAGATGCAGTCCACGGGACACTCCTCGATGCACGCCTTGTCCTTGACGTCGACGCACGGCTGAGCGATCACGTAGGTCACTGCGGGCTACCTTCCAGGTGACGAGGGCGCGGTCCGGCGAGCGGGCTGCGGTTCTCGATGCTTCTTCGTCGGTGCTGCTTCGTTGGTGCTTCTCCGGTGCTGACCGGCGCGGGCGCAGCGCCCGCGCGGCCAACTCTAGTATCGCTGACGTGGTGCCTTCGCCGTCAGCCGTCCCACCTGCCGTACCCCCGCCCGGTCCCTCGGACGCGTGGCGCCGTGTGGCGGCGGGGACCCGCGTCGTCGTGCGGCGCCGCCTGTCGCCCGCGGAGGCCGCCGAGAGCGGCGCGCGCTGGGCCGACGTCGTGGGGATTCTCACGGCCGTGGGGCCCGGCGGCCTGCGCGTGCGCCCCGACCGCTCCCCCGGCCTGCCGGAGGTGGCCGTGGCCGCCGCCGACGTCGAGGCCGTGAAGCCCGTCCCGCCCCGGCGGCCGCGGCGCGGGCGACCCGGCGAGGGCTGACTCGCGCCCCGGGACGGGGGCGTGCCCGCCTCAGCGCGGCGCGCGCACCCGGACCGCGGCGTCGTCGACGCCCACGACGACGGCACCCGCCGTGCACCGCGCCACCAGGGCGTCGACCAGGCCGGCCGTCCAGCCGTCGCCGACCGGCAGCGCCTCCTCCGGCCCGCCCTGGCGGGGACGTCCCCCCGGGCGGAGCTCGCGGACCTCGTCGGCGGCGTGGAAGACGTCGTGCAGCGGCCCGTTCGTCTCCAGGGCGCCGATGACGATCTCGAGGTCGCGCACCACCTTGCGCAGCGCCGGCGCGACCCAGGCGGCGTTCTCCGTGACCATCGCCTCCGTGCGGGCCGGGTCGGTCAGCGCGACGCGCGTGCCGTCGCGGAAGCTGCCGGCCGCGAGACCGAGCGCGAGGTCGCGCACCGGGGCGCCCGCGACGGCATTGAGGAGCTGGGTGGCCAGCACGTGCGGCACGTGGCTCACCAGCGCGGCCGCCTCGTCGTGGCGGTCGTCGGTGACCACCGCGGCCGTGCCGGCCAGCGGCCCGGTCACCAGGCGCAGCACCTGCGCGAGACGACGGGGCTCGTCGGGCGAGGCCGTGCCCGGCTCCGCGACGGTGACCGCCCAGGGCGCCCCGTCGAGCAGCGCCGCGTCGGACGCGGCGAAGCCGCTGTGCTCGGTGCCGGCCATCGGGTGCGCCCCGACGTACCGGTCGGCCAGCCCCGCGGCGGCCGCCGCCGCGCGGACCGGGCCCTTGACGGAGCCGACGTCGGTCACGGTCGCGTGGCCGCCCAGCAGCGGCGCCAGCTCGGCGGCCGTGGCGCGCACGGCCCGCAGCGGGACGGCGAGGACGACGACGTCGGGGCCCGCGGCGCACAGGTCCGCCAGGTCGTCGGCGACGCCCAGCCCGACGGCGCGCGCGTCGGCGCGGGTGCCGGCGTCGGTGTCCGTCGCGACGACGTCCACGCCGCGCGCGCCGAGCAGCCGCGCGAGCGACCCGCCGACCAGGCCCAGGCCGACCACCCCGACGGTTCCGCCCGCCCCCGAGCTCACCACAGCAGGCCCCTCGCGACCGTCGCGTCGTCGTCCGAGCCCAGCACGCTGCCCGTGGGCACGTGGTCGGGCAGCACGCCGTCGAGGCCGGGGCCGCCGGGCGCCACGGGGAACGCGCCGAGCACCTTGAGGGAGTCGCCGGCGCCGAGCAGGGCGGCGAACAGGTCGCGGACCCGGGGCTCCCAGGGGGCGCCGTCGAGCGTCACGACGAACACGTACTGGCTCTCGCGCACCTTGAGCGGCCGCTCCACGAGGCTCGACATGTTCACGCCGCGCTCGGCGAACTCCGCCGTGACCCGGGCCAGCACGCCCGGTCCCGTGACGACCGGCGTCACGGCGACCATGGTGTGCCACGCCTCGTGCCCGGCCGCGCGGACCGGCGCCCATGCCGCGGGCGCGTCGTCCCGGCGGCACAGCACGACGAACCGCGTGCGCGCGCCGGCGAAGTCCTCCACCCCCGTGGCGAGCGTCTCCAGGCCGTAGAGCTCGCCGCACAGCCTCGGCCCGAACGCGACCTGGTGGTCGGCGAGGTCCCGGCACGCCGCCGCGTTCGACGACGCCGGCACGGGCAGCAGGCCCCGCTCGGCGACGAACCGCGTGCACTGGGCGAGCCCGTGCGGGTGCGCCGTCGCCTCGCGCAGGCCCGAGGGATCGGCGTGCCCGGGGCGGACGAAGGCGTCGAACGAGACGTCCAGCACGACCTCGTCGACCGCGACCACGTCGGGGCTGCCCAGCAGGGCGTCGAGCGACGGCACGACGTATCCCTCGACGGAGCTCTCGATCGCCACCACGCCCCGGTCCGCGGCGCCCGCCGCGACGGCGTCGTGCACCTCCCGGACGGTCGCCAGCGGCTGCTGCGCGGCGTCGTCGCCACCCGGCCGGGCATCGACCGAACGGACACCGACCGACCGGACACCGACCCAGCGCCGGACCGCCTCGTGGGTGAACGTGCCCTCCGGCCCGAGGTACGCGATCCTCATCCGCCGCTCCTCACTCCGCGGCCGGGGCGCCCGTGGCCCACCGCGGCGCCAGCGGGACGGGGCCGGGCACGAAGCCCTCGCCCGGCAGCACGGCCAGCGTGCGGTGCGCGACGCCGCGCCCGTCGAGCTCCGCGACGAGGCCGTCGAGCACGTCGACGGTCGCGCACCGGAACGAGGTGAAGAAGACGTGCGGCCCGCGGGCCGACGGGTGGCTGCGCAGGTGCTGCAGGTCGACGCCGGCCGCCGACAGCACGGCCAGCGTGTGCTGCAGGGACCCGCGGTGGTCGTCCGACGGCCCCACGGCGAGCCACACCTGGGCGGGCGCGTCGAACCGCGGCCACTCGGCCCGCGCCTCCAGGAGGCCGTACCAGACCGGCAGCCGGCCGGCGAGCCGCTCGCTGCCGGGCACCTCGACCCATCCCGCGGGCACCCGCGGCCGCTCGACCACGAGCGAACCGGCCGGCCCCGCGAGCGCCGCCCGCTCGTCCACCGACGTGCGGGTCGGCACCAGCCGCGGGCTCACGCCCATGCCGTGCAGCAGGTCCTGGCAGTCGCGCATCCCCGCCTCGTCGATGACCACCTGGCCGCCCGTGGCGCCTGCCGGCGCCACCCACACCCACTGCGGCGCGACGGCGACCGCCGCGGTGACGATGAGCGACGGGTCACCGGCGAGCAGCGCCTCCTCGAGCCGCGGCGACGGCTGCTCCGGGTGACCCAGGTGCACCACCGCCGCCAGGTCGTCGATCGTCGCCACCGTGGCGAGGGTGTCCGACGTCGTGCCGAGGTCCAGCAGCTCGATCGACTCGTCCGGCACGGCCGTGGCCACCGCCGACCCGGGGGCGACCCCCGACCAGCCCGCGGCGTGCGCCGCCTGCGCGGCGTGCGCCGGGGACTCGCGTTCCGAGCGTCCGAGCATCAGTCCTCCTTGGCCTTCCCGTCGTCGGCGGCGTCGTCCTTGCCGTCGTCCTTGGGCTCTCGGTCGGCGTCGCGGTCGGCCTTCGGCTGGTCGCAGACGACGGGGTTGTCCGGCTTGTAGGTCCAGGTGTTCGACTCGTCCTTGACCTGCTTGCCGTCGTGGTAGACCTTGCGGTAGTTCGTGATCGTGAAGCCGTCGTTCCCGCCGGGGTAGGGCTCGCACCCCGCGCCCGACTTGTGCACCGGCGTGGCCGGCACGATGTTGCGCTTGTCCCCCACGCCGGGGTCCACCGTGTAGTACTTCGTCGACCAGATCTGCACGTGCAGCTCGCCGCCCGAGACCCACGACTGCATGACGGCGCCGTACGGGGTGTCGTTGGTGAACTTCATGTCGATGGAGCCCACGTAGATGGTCGCCTCGCGGCCCGCCGGGTACCGGCTGAACCAGTAGCTGTGCGGCCGGTGGCCCGCGTCGTCGAACCCGGCGAAGAAGCCGGCGTTGTAGGTGGTCGTGGCCATCTGCGACAGGCCGCCGCCCACGGCGTCGGTGTGCACGCCGTTGCTCACGACGCCCGCCGCGACGAAGCCGTTCGACTCGTCGATGGGCGAGAGGGTGTCGAGCAGCGAGAACGTCTCGCCCGGCGCCACGAGGGTGCCGGTGACGAGCTCGGCGCCGCGCTCGAGGTTGCGGGTACGGATCGGCTCGCTCGTCAGCGGGGTCGAGAACGACGAGACGACCTCCTTGACCCCCATGTCCTCGAGGGCCTCCTTGGTGTGCTCCGGGTCCCGCTCGACCAGGGTCAGCTCGGTGGTCCGGTCGTCGGACAGGGCGGCCTTGCCGACGGCGGACGCGGTGTCGTCCGGGTCGAGCGTCGTGCCCTTCTCCCCGCCCTCGACGACCGGCTTGCCGCCGGAGAACACGAAGTGGGCGTCGTCCGGCTCGGTGAGCAGGTCGTCGGTGTCGTCCACGACGTCGGAGACCAGCTTCTCGCCGTCGAAGCGGGGCTTCAGCTCGCCGTCTGCGTTCTTGAACGACGTCGCCCTCGCGAGCGCCTTGGGCGTCAGCTCCGCGGACTGCTCACCGACGTCGACCGTGACGGGCCCGCTCACCACCTGCTGGGCCTGCTCCAGGGCGGCGTCCGTCTCCGCCTGCGTGACCGCGGGCTCGACGACCTCGGTCGGCAGGTCCACCGGCCCCGAGGTGACGAGCCAGGCGCCCGCGACGGCGTCCACCGCGTCGTCGACGACGACGCTGGACCCCTCGACCGCCTCCGTGGCGACGGCCTCGCCCTTCTTGAAGCCGACGGTGCCGTCCACCGGCTCGACCTTGAGGGAGTCCTCCAGGCCGGTGACCGCCTCGGTGAGGGCGGGCCGGGAGACGTCGACGACGGGCGGCACGGCGTCGCCGCCGACCACGTGCTCCCACAGGTGCGCCGGGTTCAGCGAGAACCCCGTGAGCCCGTCGACGGTCGCCTGCGCGTCGAACGACAGGCCGCCCTCCGCCGGGTCGATCGTGCTCGTGGCCTCGCCCGCCCGGACGTCGATCGGCTCCGCGGCGCGGGCGCTCAGGCCGTCGTCGAGCGCCGCGACCGCCGGCCCGGCGTCCAGCCCGCCGATCTCGATCCCGGCGACGCTCGTGCCCTTCGGCACGGTCCCGGCGACGGCCCACTGGGCCCCCGCGTAGAGCCCCGCGACGACCACGAGCCCGACGCCCGCCCACAGCGCGACCTTCGGCGCGCGGCTGGGGGCGCCGTCGCCCGCCAGGCCGTCGAGCGGCGAGCCCGGGTCCGCCGCGGGCGGGGGCGTCGCCGGCCCGGCGGGGACGGCGGCGAAGCCGGCACCCGGGATGGTGCCCGCGGTGGTGCCAGGGGTGGCGCCCGGTGCTGCCTGCGGGCCGGCCGGGGTCGGCGCCGCCACCGCCGGCAGCGCCTGGGTGGGCGGCCCCGACGACGGCGCGGGCACCGTGGCGATCACGCGCTGCTCGTACAGCCGCACCCGCGGCTCGTACGGGGTGTCCGGCTCGTCGGCGTCCGGCCGCTCGGGAGCGGGCGCCTCGGCGGTCGGCTCGGCAGTCGGCCCGGAGGCAGGCTCGGCGGTCGGCTCCGGAGCCGGCTCGGCGACGGGCTGCTCCGGGGCCGGCTCGGCGACGGGCTGCTCGGGCTCGGGCGCGCTCGGCGCCGCGGGCGCCTCGCTCGCGGGCTCGGGCCGAGGCTCGGTCTCGGGGCGCGCGGGCTCGGCGGGTGCGGGCCCGGCGGGGTCCGGCTCGCGCTCGGTCGGGTGACCCATGCATGCTCCGTCAGGGTGGGGTGCGGGGCGACGCCCCGGGAAGGACAGGTGACGCGGGGCGGACCCGCCTGGGGGATCCTACTCGGGCGGCGCCGGCCGGCCCGGTGCAAGTCCGGGTGAAAGCGCCAAATCGGGCGCCGGTCCGCACAGGTTCGTCACGCCCGGCCGGGCGGCACGCACGGGACGCTCACAGACCGGCACGGGGATGGCGTCAGCCCCGCCGGTCGGAGAACCACGACCGCGGCAGGAACGCCGCCACCAGGAACATCGCGAGGCCCCCGTAGGTCCACACCAGGCCGACGGGCTGCGCCGGCACCAGCACGTCCCCGCCCGGGCCCGCGACGGCGAGCACCTGCACCGCGACCACCCAGCCCGCGCCGGCCGCGAGCAGCGGGCCCAGCCCGGCCCACGCGCGGCAGAGGACCGCCGTGGACAGCGTGATCGCGAGGGCCAGCACGATGCCGACGGGCAGGTCGTGCCACTGCGTGCGGTGCGCGACGGTGCCGAGCACCCCGACCGCGGCACCCAGCGCCAGCGCCAGGACCGTGCGCGCGGCGGACCGCCACCACCGGCCGGCGCCCGTCGGGGCGGGGGGCGAGGTGGGTGTCGCGTGCTCGGGGGTGGTCATCGGCGCGAGCCTACCGGCGCCCGGCGCGCCGCGACGTCGCGCGGTGCAGGTCAGGAGACACGAGGTAGTGCTCGCGCACCGGGATCGGGGCGAGCACCGCGTTGCTCAGGGCGTACCAGCCCAGCAGGCCGGAGTCGGGCGCCTCCACCGCGGAGGCCCGCGTGGCGTGCTGCACCTGGGTGGCGTGCGCGCGCATCGCGGCGAGCACGCGGTCGAGCACCGCGGCGGCGTCGACCGGCACGACGTCGCGCGGGCCGGCGTCGCGCAGCTCCGCGTCGTGGCGCGCGAGCGGGGGCAGGGGCTCGTCGGGGTCCGGGAACGTCAGCCCGGCGCGGGCGGCGAGGTCCCGTGCCGCCGGGGCGGCGGCCAGCGCCCGGCGGCCCGCCCGCAGCGCCGTGGACGGCGCCACCGCGCGCCACAGCTCGGCGCCGCCCCAGGGCTCGCCGTCCACGGGCGCGTCCGGGTCGGCCGCGAGGGCGAGCGCCCGGACCGTGACGGCGTGCGTGCGCACGTGGTCGGGGTGCCCGTACCCGCCCTGCTCCTCGTAGGTCGCGACGACGGCGGGCCGCCGCGCGCGCACGACGGTCGCCAGCCGCGCGGCGGCGTCGTCGAGGGGGACGCGCGCGAACGCCGTCGCGGGCGCGTGGTGGGCCGGCCCGGCCACCCCGGGAGCGACCCACGCCATGCCGGAGTCCTCGAACCGCCGTCCGGCGGTGGCCGGGCTCGGTGCGGTGACCCGGGCCTCCGACGTGTCGACGGCGTCGAGGAAGGTGTGCCCGACGACGCCGGGCGCGCCGCCGAGCGCGGCCAGGGCCGCGGCCAGCTCCGTCTCCCGGTGCGCGGCGAGCGCGGGGCCGTCGCCCTCGAGGCGGGCCAGCCCCGTGGGGTGCGACGGCGTGTCGATGACCTCGCCGCGCTCGCCGCGCGTGCAGGTCACCACGGCGACCGGCCGACCCGCGGCGGCCCACGACGCGAGGAGCGCGCCGGTCGCGAGCGTCTCGTCGTCGGGGTGCGCGTGGACCGCGAGCAGCCCGCCGTCGCGCGCGGGCGCGGCGGTCGCGGGCACGGGCGAGGCCGGGCCGGGCACCGGGAGGCGGGTCAGGCCCGCTTGGCCCGCGCCGTCGCCCGGGCGCGCGCCGTCGCGTCGAGCTCGACCTTGCGGATCCGCACGACCTCCGGCGTCACCTCGACGCACTCGTCCTCGCGCGCGAACTCGAGGGACTCCTCGAGCGTGAGGTGGCGCGGCGGGATGAGGTTCTCGAAGTTGTCGGCGGTCGAGGACCGCATGTTCGTCAGCTTCTTCTCCTTGGTGATGTTGACGTCCATGTCCTCGTTGCGGGAGTTCTCGCCGACGATCATGCCCTCGTAGACCTCCTGCGTGGGGTCGACGAAGAACGAGCCGCGCTCCTGCAGGTTGATCATGGCGAACGGCGTCACCTTGCCCGCGCGGTCGGCCACCAGGGAGCCCGTGTTGCGCGACTCGATCGCGCCGTGCCACGGCTCGAAGCCCTCGGAGATGGACGCGGCGATGCCGGTGCCGCGCGTCTCGGTGAGGAACTGCGTGCGGAAGCCGATCAGGCCGCGCGCCGGGACCATGAACTCCATGCGCACCCAGCCGGTGCCGTGGTTGCTCATCGTCTCCATGCGGCCCTTGCGCTGCGCCAGCAGCTGGGTGACGGCGCCGAGGTACTCCTCGGGCACGTCGATGGTCATGCGCTCCATCGGCTCGTGCCGCTTGCCGTCGATCTGCTTCGTGACGACTTGCGGCTTGCCGACGGTGAGCTCGAAGCCCTCGCGGCGCATCTGCTCGACGAGGATCGCCAGGGCGAGCTCGCCGCGGCCCTGCACCTCCCACGCGTCCGGGCGCTCGGTGGGGAGCACCTTGAGCGACACGTTGCCGATGAGCTCGGAGTCGAGACGGTCCTTGACCTGGCGCGCAGTGACCTTGTGACCCTTGCCGCCCTTGCCCGCCAGCGGCGAGGTGTTGATGCCGATGGTCATCGAGATCGCCGGGTCGTCCACCGTGATGAGCGGCAGCGGGCGCGGGTCGTCCACGTCGGTGAGGGTCTCGCCGATCATGATGTCGGCGATGCCCGCCACGGCCACGATCTCACCGGGGCCGGCGGACTCGGTGGGCACGCGGTCGAGCGCCTTGGTCTCGAGCAGCTCCGTGATCCGCACGCTCGACAGGCTGCCGTCGTGACGCGCCCACGCGACCGTCTGCCCCTTGCGCAGGGTGCCGTTGAAGATGCGCAGCAGCGCGAGGCGGCCGAGGAACGGCGACGCGTCGAGGTTGGTGACGTGGGCCTGCAGCGGCATGTCGGCGTCGAACGTCGGCGCCGGGATCTTCTCGAGGATGGTGCCGAACAGCGGCTCGAGGTCCTCGTTCGCCGGCAGCGCGCCGTCGGCGGGCTGGTCGATCGACGCGCGGCCGGCCTTGGCCGAGGCGTACACGACGGGGACGTCGAGGATGGCGTCGAGGTCGAGGTCCGGAACCTCGTCGGACAGGTCGCTCGCGAGGCCGAGCAGCAGGTCGGTGGTCTCCCCCACGACCTCCGTGATGCGCGCGTCGGGGCGGTCCACCTTGTTCACGACGACGATCACGGGCAGCTTCGCGGCCAGCGCCTTGCGCAGCACGAAACGGGTCTGGGGCAGCGGGCCCTCGGACGCGTCGACCAGCAGCACGACGCCGTCCACCATCGACAGGCCGCGCTCGACCTCGCCGCCGAAGTCGGCGTGGCCGGGGGTGTCGATGACGTTGATGGTGATGCCGCCGGGCTCGCCCGCCTCCGCCGCCGACGGGCCGGCGTACCGGACCGCGGTGTTCTTCGCGAGGATGGTGATGCCCTTCTCGCGCTCCAGGTCACCGGAGTCCATGACGCGGTCGTCCACGTGCTGGTGGGCGGAGAAGGCGCCTGCCTGGCGCAGCATGGCGTCCACGAGGGTCGTCTTGCCGTGGTCGACGTGGGCGACGATCGCCACGTTGCGCAGGTCGGAGCGCACAGACATCTACGGGTCTCATTTCCTGGGGTGGGGAGGCGACCCGTCAATCGGGCCGCCGCTATCTTACCCGCCCCGTCCAGGCTCCCCGTCCGTGCTCGTTCCCGGGCCCGTTCCCGGGCCCGTTCCCGGGCCTGCCCCCGGCCCTGCTCCCGGGCCCGGGCGCGGCGGACCCTTGGCGTCGCGACGGCGCGGGACGCGCAGCCGCAACGCGCCCGGCGCGGGCGGCAGGACGTTCTCCCACCGGCCGGCCAGCGTCGTCGCCACCTTCTGCGTCACGTGCTCCGTGAGCTCCGCCCGCGCCGCGCGCCGCTCGGCGCGCACGATCTGCCGGTGCTCCACGCTGAGCTCCTTGACGATCGACACCGCCATGCCGATGAGCACCAGCGAGAACGGCAGGGCGATGAGGATGGCGGCGGTCTGCAGCGCCGTGAGCCCTCCCGCCAGGAGCAGCGCCGCGGCGACCAGGCCCTCGAGGATCGCCCAGAACAGCCGGCTCCACAGCGGGGGGTTCGGGTCGCCGCCGTTGGCGAGCATGTCGACGACGAACGACCCCGAGTCTGACGACGTGACGAAGAAGACGACCACCAGCACGATGCCCGCGACGGCGAGCCAGGTGCCGCTGCCGGGCAGGGTCGCGAACAGCTGGAACATCGCCGTGTCGGTGTTCACGCCTCCCGTCGCGGGGTCCAGCATGCTGCCGGGCTCCGTCATCTCCTGGTGCAGCCCCGCTCCCCCGAAGACGCTGAACCAGATCGTCGCCACGGCCATCGGCACGGCCAGCGTGCCGAGCACGAACTCCCGCACGGTGCGCCCCCGGGAGATGCGCGCGATGAAGACGCCGACGAAGGGCGCCCAGGAGATCCACCAGCCCCAGTAGAAGATCGTCCAGCTCGACTCCCACGCCAGGCCCTCGTCGCCCCGGAACGCCAGGGTGTCGAAGGTCATCTGGATCACGTTGGCGAAGTAGTACCCGAAGGACTGCACCCAGCTGCGCAGGATGAACAGCGTCGGTCCCAGCACCAGCACCACGGCGAGCACGATGCCCGCGAGCACCATGTTCCCGTTGGACAGCCACTTGATGCCCTTGGACAGCCCCGACGCCACGGACATCGCGGCGACCGCCGTGATCGCCGCGATCAGTCCGATCTCGAGCCCGGTGCTCGGCTCCACGACGTCGAGGTAGCCCAGCCCGTGCGCCACCTGCAGCACGCCCAGGCCCAGCGACGTCGCGACGCCGAACACCGTGCCGATGATCGCCACGACGTCGATGACGTTGCCCAGCCAGCCCTTCACCCGGTCACCGAGGACGGGCTCGAGCGCCCAGCGGATCGACACCGGCCGGCCCTTGCGGTGGATCGCGTAGGCCAGCGCGAGCCCGGCCACCACGTAGATGGCCCAGGCGTGGATGCCCCAGTGCACGTAGGTCTGGGAGATCGCCGCCTGGGCCAGGGTGGCGTCGTCCCCGGTGACTCCCGGCTTCGGGCTGACGAAGTGCGACAGCGGCTCGGACACCCCGTAGTACACGAGCCCGATGCCCATCCCGGTGGCGAACAGCATGGAGAACCACACGGGGAGCTTGAAGTCCGGCTCCTCGTCGTCGGGGCCCAGCACGATGTCCCCGAAGCGGCTCAGCCCCATCCAGACGGCGAAGATGACGAACGCGGCCACCAGGAGCACGTAGTACCAGCCGAAGGCGCCGATCACCTCGCCCTGCAGCGTGCTCATCACGGCGTCGGTGGCGTCCGTGAAGAACACGGCCAGCAGCACGAAGGCGAGGATGATGCCTGCTGCCGGATAGAAGACCCCGCGGGCCAGCGTCGATGCCCCTGCCATGCCCCTCACCCTGACGCCGTGCCCGGCCGTCAGCAAACGGAGACGTAGCAAACGGAGACATGCGGAGACATGACGAGGGCCGGCGCGCGACC
>NZ_JBHVBO010000066.1:0-19438 GCF_042668085.1 Isoptericola sp. NPDC057391
GGTCTCGGATGGTCTTCACACCAGTGTTCCCTTCGTCGTCGACGGGTACTACAGGAGTCGTGTCGTCCAGGCCTCGACGCCCGCGGCGTCGATGGGCAGGGCGTCGGACAGCACCTCGTGACCGTCCGGGGTGACGAGCAGGTCGTCCTCCAGCCGCACGCCGACGCCGCGCAGCTCCGGCGGCACGGTGAGGTCGTGGGCGTGGAAGTACAGCCCCGGCTCGACGGTCATGACGACGCCCGGCTCGAGGTCGGCGCCCATGTAGTCCTGCCAGTCGCTGTGCGCGCAGTCGTGCACGTCGAGGCCCAGGTGGTGGCCGATGCCGCACACGAGCCAGCGGCGGTGCTGCTGGCCCTGCGGCGACAGCGCCTCGTCGACGGAGACGGGCAGCAGGCCCCAGTCGCGCAGGCCCTGGGCCAGCACCTCCATGGCAGCGAAGTGGAAGTCGAGGTAGTTCACGCCGGGACGGACGTGCGCCATGCCGGCGCGGTGGCTCTTCTCCACCAGGTCGTGCACGGCCCGCTGCGTGTCGGTGAACCGGCCCGACGGCGGCACGGTGCGGGGGTCACGTCGGCCGTGTAGAGCGTGTTCTCCTCGACACCCATGTCGAGCAGCAGGGCCGCGTCGGGGAGCACGGGGCCGTCGCAGCGCACCCAGTGCAGGGTGGGGGCGTGCGGGCCGCTGCCCACGATCGTGGCGTAGCCGGGCCCGTTGCCGGTGGTGCGGGCGTGCCGGTCGAACGTGCCCTGCAGCCAGCGCTCGCCGCCGGACCGCACCGCCGCCGGGATCTCCCGGACGACGGCCTCGAAACCGGTCACCGTGTGGTCGACGGCGGCGCGCAGCTGCGCCACCTCCCAGGCGTCCTTGACCATGCGCAGGTCGGAGCAGGCGCGGGCGAGCTCCGCGGACGGCTCGAGCCCGTGCCGGGCGACGACGTCCGCCGGTACCGCGCGCCCGGACCACCAGCCGGAGCCGTGCGCCAGCGCGTCGTCGAGCTCCGCGAGCGGGCGCACGGGGACGCCCAGCGCCCGCTCCCACTCGCCGAGCCCCGGAGAGGCGCCCACCCACAGCTCGCCGTGCATCGCGTCGGAGAAGAACGCGGGGTCGCCCGGCCGGGCGGGCGGCGGCAGGTAGAGCACGGCGTCGGCGCCGTGCAGCACGACAACGCCGTCCTCGACCTGGCAGCCGGTCAGCCACACGAAGTCGCTGTCGGCGCGGAAGTCGTACGACGTGTCGTTGCTGCGCACCGGAGCGCGGCCCGCCCCGATGACGACGGTGCGCCCGCCGAGCCGCTCGGCCAGCAGTGCGCGGTGGGCGGCGGCGGCCTCGGCCGCGCCGTCGGGCACCCGTGCGGGGACGACGTCGGAGGACCAGCCGTCGGCGATCATCGCGCCGAACGCCGAGACCTCGGTGAGCCGCGGCGGACGCGTGCCCGCGTGCGGCGGGCGGTGGAGGTGCTCGTGGGCCTGCGTCATCGTCGTTCTCCTCCCGCGTCCCGGACGAGCTCCCGCAGGCGCCGCAGCACCCGGGGGTCGCCGAGACCGTCGTGCTCGTACTCGTTGGTCACCCAGGCGTGCGAGCTGCCCAGCCTGGACAGGGTGTCGAGCTGCAGGCCCGCGTCCACGTACATGTCGTCGAAGTAGACCGCCGCGGCCAGCGGCACGTCGTTCGCGGCGAGGCGCTCGACGTCGTACAGCGAGCTCCACTCCGTGCGCGCCGCGAGCTCGTGCACGGCCGGTGCGAAGGGCCTCAGCAGCCGCACCTCGTCGAACATCCACGGGAACGCCATCTCGCCGGTGAGCAGCAGCGGTCGCTCGTCGGGCCCGAACTGCGGCCGCTCGTCGCGGGCGCGCTGGGCGGCCCACGCCGTCGGGCCGTTCGCGCCGTCGCCGTAGATGGACTCCTGCAGCGTCCAGAACAGGGGGTTCGACGCCGACGACGAGCGCACCAGCACCTGCTCCAGGAACGCGTGCGACAGCCGGCCGGGGCGCACGAACGCCTCGTCCACGAGCCAGTGCAGGCGCTCCGACCCGGGCTTCATCCCCAGGTCGATGCCCAAGGACTGGAACCGGTGCACGGTGAGCACGTCGCCGTCGGGCAGACGCACGTCGCCCTCGGCGAGCCGGTCGGCGATCGCGGCCACCGCGTCGACGTCCTGCGGGTACAGGTCGTAGAAGCGGCGCGTCTTGGCCTCGGCGCGCGCGAACGTGCGCCGGTACACCTCGTCGGCGCTCGCCGGCGTGCCCGGGATGCCGCCCGTCACGTAGCAGGCCGACAGCCCCTCCGGCGCGGTCGAGAGGTAGGCGAGCGTGATCCAGCCGCCGAAGGACTGGCCCAGGCTCGCCCACCGGCGGCCGTCGTAGTGGGTGCGGCGCACGTGCTCCAGGTCGGCCACGATCGAGTCCGCCCGGAAGCACGCGAGGTAGTCCGCCCCCGCGACGGCGTCCCCGCGCGCCGCGACCGCCTCGCCGTCCAGCGGCGTGCTGCGTCCGGTGCCGCGCTGGTCCGGCAGGATCACGCGGTACGTCGTCAGGGCCTCGTCGAGCCAGCCGTCGCGCTTCAGGGGACGGGGCGACGCGCCGCCCGGCCCGCCCTGCAGGTAGACCATGAGGGGCAGGTCGTCGCCGCGGCGATCCGGGTCGACCAGCTCGCGCCAGAAGACGTCGATCTGCTCGCCGTCGGGCCGGGCGTGGTCGAGGGGGACCGCCGTCGCGCGCTCCGTGACGTGCAGCCCCGGCAGGTGATAGGTGGTCACGCGGTCGTCTCCTCCTCGGTGGCAGCGGCCTCTGTCTCGCGGTCAGGCGTGGCCGTCGCGGCCCGCGCCTCCGCCGCCTCGCGCCGCGCCCGTTCCCACTCGGGGCGGATGCGCGGCACGGCGGCCAGCAGGGTCCGGGTGTACTCGTGCTGCGGGTCGTCGAAGACGGCGTCCCGCTCGCCCTGCTCGACGATGCGGCCCTTCGACATCACGGCGACGCGGTCGGCGATCTGCCGCACCACGGCGAGGTCGTGCGCGATGAAGAGGTAGCTGAACCCCTCCTCGCGCTGCAGCCGGCGCAGCAGGTTGATGATCTGCGCCTGCACGGACACGTCCAGCGCAGAGACCGCCTCGTCGCAGACCACCAGCCGCGGCGACACGGCGAGCGCGCGGGCGATGCCGATGCGCTGCGCCTGGCCGCCGGAGAACTGGGACGGGTAGCGGCGGTGGTGGTCGGGGTCGAGGCCCACGCGCTCCATGAGCTGCTGGGTGAACGCCCGCGTGCCGCCGGGCACCTCGCGCCCCTGGTAGAGCAGCGGCGCGGTGACGATGCGCTCCACCGTGTGCCGGGGGTTGAGCGACGAGTACGGGTCCTGGAACACCACCTGCACGTCGCTGCGGAACCGCCGCAGGCGGTCGCCCTTGGCTCGCGTCACCGGCTCGCCGTCGAGGACGACCTCGCCCGACGTCGCGTCCGTCAGCCGCGCGACGATCCGCGCCGTCGTCGACTTGCCGGACCCGGACTCGCCGACCAGCGCCAGCGTCTCCCGGGGGCGCACCTCGAGGCTCACGCCGTCCACCGCCCGGAACGTGTCCGCCCGGCCCAGCAGCCCGCCGGTGCCGGGCACCGCGAACTCCTTGACCAGGTCGGTGGCGCGCAGCAGCGGCTCGGACGCGTGCGACGTCGAGCCCGCCGGGGCGCTCGCGGGGGCGACGGCGCTCTGTCCGGTGCTGGTGGTACTCATGGCTTCCCTCCCACGCCGGCGGCGCTGTCGATGCTGCGCAGCTCGCCGATCTCGTCGTCGATCCGGGGGACGGCGTCGAGCAGTGCCCGCGTGTAGGGATGCTGCGGGTCGGAGAACAGCTGCTCGGCGGGGGCCTGCTCCACCGCGACGCCGTGTCGCATGACGACGACGTCCTCGGCGATCTCGGACACGACGGCGAGGTCGTGGGAGATGAGGATCAGCGCGGTCCCGGTCTCCCGTCGGACCTCCTGGAGCAGGTCGAGGATCTGGGCCTGCACGGTGACGTCGAGCGCGGTGGTGGGCTCGTCGGCGATGAGCAGGTCCGGCTCGGTGGAGAGCGCCATCGCGATCATCACGCGCTGGCGCATCCCGCCGGAGAACTGGTGCGGGTAGTGGTCCACCCGCCGCGCGGCGTCGGCGATGTGCACGCGCTCCATCGCCTCGACCGCGACCCGGTGCGCCTGCCGCCGGGTGACCCCCGGGCGGTGCGCCCGGTAGGCCTCCTCGATCTGCATCCCCACGGTGTAGTACGGGTTCAGCGACGACAGCGGGTCCTGGAAGATCATCGCCATGCGGTCGCCTCGCAGGCGCCGCACCTTCGACTCGGGCAGCGCCGTGAGCTCGGTGCCGTCCAGGGACACCCGACCGCGCAGGCTGGCCGTCGGCGGCAGCAGGCCCATGACGGCCAGCGACGTCATCGACTTGCCGGAGCCCGACTCGCCGACGATCCCCAGCGACGCGCCCTGCTCCAGCGTGAACGAGAGCCCGTCCACGACGTCGACCGGCCCGTGCGCCGTCCGGAAGGTGATGGTGAGGTCCTCGACCTCGAGCAGCGTGCTCATGCCTGCCCCCTCATGCCCTCGCTCCGATCCGGACGCGCGGGTCGATCGTCGTGTAGACGATGTCCACGATCACGTTCCCGACGATGACCAGGAAGGCCGCGACGAGCGTGACGCCCATGATGACCGGCTGGTCGTTCTTGGTGATGGAGTCGGACGCCATCTTCCCGATGCCGTTGAGGCCGAAGACGGTCTCGATGATGATCGCGCCGCCCAGCAGCCCGGCGAAGTCCATGCCGAACAGCGTCACGACCGGGGTCAGCGCCGGCCGCAGCGCGTGCCGTCGCCACACGAGCCGCGGGGCGAGCCCCTTGGCGCGCGCGGTGCGGACGAAGTTCTCGTCCAGCGTGTCGAACACGTTCGCCCGGGTGAGCCGCTGGTACATCGACGCGTAGGTGAAGGCGAGCACCAGCCAGGGCATGACGAAGTTGAGGAACCACTGGCCCGGGTCGGCGGCGAACGGCACCGCCTGGGGGAACGGCAGCCACCCGAGCTTGACCACCAGCACGTACTGCAGCACCAGGGCGAGCACGTAGTTGGGGATGGAGACGCCGCCCAGCGCCGCGCCGGTCGCGGCACGGTCGAACCAGGTGCCTTTCTTGATCGCGGCGATCATGCCGCCCGAGACGCCCATGAGCAGCCACAGCACCGCGGCGCCCACCGCGAGCGTGGCCGAGACGCCGAAGCGCTGCTCGAACATCTCGAGCACCGGCTGCCCGGTCTGGAAGGAGTAGCCCAGGCAGGGCGCCGCGCAGTCGATCGCGTTCGCACCGGTGCCGTACGTGGTGCCGACGAACAGTCCGGACAGGAAGCCGAGGAACTGCTCGTAGAACGGCCGGTCCAGCCCGAGGTTGTTCCGGATCTGGTCGATCAGCTCGGGCGTGCAGTTCTTGCCGCAGATCTGCACCGCGGGGTCGGGGGAGAGCGCGAAGAAGATCGCGTACGTGAACAGGACGACGAGGAACAGCACGCCCACCATGCCGGCGAGCCTCGTCACGAGAAAGCGGACCATCAGCGCCTCTCCCCCGCGTCGACGACGTCCTTGAGCCGGTCGCCGAGGACCGTGAAGGACAGCACGAGCAGGAACAGGAAGGTTCCGGGGATCAGGAAGTACATGGGGTCGACGGCGTACCAGCTCATCGACTGCGCGATCATCTGCCCCCAGGACGGGGTCGGCGGGACCACGCCCACCCCGAGGAAGCTCAGCCCCGCCTCGGTACCGATGTACCCGGGGACGGCGAGCGTCGTCATCACGATGATCGTGGAGCGCAGGTTCGGCAGGATCTCCAGCAGCACGATCCGCCAGCCCGACGCTCCGGAGGCCCGGGCCGCCTCGACGAACTCGCGCTGCGTGATCGTCATCGTCTGCCCCCGCACGACGCGGGCCAGATAGGGCCACCCGAACACCGAGATGACCAGCACCAGCAGCGGCGCGCGGTTGCTCGCGGGGAGCGCCGACAGGATCGCGATCATGAAGATCAGGGCGGGGAAGGCCATGAGGAAGTCCATGACGCGCGACACGACCTGGTCGACCTTGCCACCGTGGTACCCGGCGAGGAGCCCGAACAGGACACCGAGCAGGGTGGTGAGGGTGGTGGCGGCCAGCGCGATGAGCATGGACGTGCGCGCCCCGTAGACGATGCGTGCGAACAGGTCGCGACCCGTGCCGGGCTCGACGCCGAACCAGTGCTCGGCGCTGATCCCGCCGAGGGGGCCGATCGGCAGGCCGCCGAGGTTGGGGTCGATGGCGGTCTGGTCGAACTCGTACGGGCCCCAGCCGGAGAGCTTGACGACGAGCGGCGCGGCGACGGCCAGGAGGGCGACGAGCGCGATGTACGACAGGGCGAGCACCGCCCCGCGGCTGCGGAGCAGGTGGTGCCAGACGCCCTGCCGGGGCGCCGGGGGCGCGTCGCCGACGGACGGCGCGCCCCCGGTCTCTGCCTCGAGCGTGGTCATGCTGAGGGTCATGGCATCAGCCCTTGCTCGGGTCCTTGAGCCCGACGCCGGTGTAGTCCAGACCGCCGGTCGCGACGCCGGGGCTGGAGTACACCCCGGTGACGTTCTCGCCGGGCAGGAGCACGACCTTCTCCACCAGCAGCGGCACGATCGGTGCCTCGGTGAGGACCTGCTCGTCGAGGTTGCCCCACGCCTCGTTCGCCGCGACCGGGTCGGTGATGGCGAGCGCCTCGTCGATGGCGGAGTTGATCGCCGGGTCGTCGATCTGGGCGAGGTTCGAGTTGCCCTTGTCGGTGATGCGGCGGCCGTCGAACAGCGGCGGGATGACGGTGCTGGCCGACGACGCCCAGTCCGGGCACCAGCCGGTGATCGCGGCGTCGTTCTGCAGCTTGGGCGTGCCGATCGTCTCGTAGAACTTCGAGGTGTCGATCGGGTTGAAGGTGACCTTGATGCCCACGCGGGACAGCGACTGCTGCACGGCCTCGGCCTGCGCCTGCAGCTTGGGCTGCGTGCGCATGTCGAGCGTCATCTCGAACCCGTCGGGGTAGCCGGCCTCGGCCAGCAGCTCCTTGGCCTTCTCGACGTCGCCGGTGCTCCCCTCGCTGGGGTAGAGGTCGAAGTCCTTGTGGCCGGCGACCGACTCGGGGATCGTCGTGCTGGCGATGTCGGCGAGCATCGTGCCGCCGGTGCCGTTCTGCACGGCCGCCTTGTCCACCGCGTACGAGATCGCTTGGCGCACCTTGACGTCGTCGAGCGGCTTCTTGGTCGTGTTCAGACCCATGTACGTGGTGCAGACGCCCGGCCAGTCGACGAGCCGGTCCTTGTACCTCGGGTCCTGCAGACGGGCGAGCGTCGCGGGCTGCAGGTTGCCGCCGATGGCGTTGACGTCGGTGCCCTGGCCGGCGAGGAGGCGCTCGTCGATGGTGGCCGGGTCGAGGCCGAGCTGGAAGTTCCAGCCGTCCGGCTTGGCGGTGCGCACCTCGTCCGTCGACGCGTCCCAGTTCTCGTTGCGCACGAGCTTGATGACGCTGCCGGGCGTGTACTCGTCGAGCGTGTAGGGGCCGGACGCGACGATGTCGTTGAGGAACTCGTCGCCGGCGCCGGAGCCCACGGGGAACGGCGCGAAGTTGGGCTGGGACGCCACCGCCGGGAAGTCGGGGAACGGCGCCTTGAGGTGGAAGACGATCGTCTTCTCGTCGGGCGTCTCGATCGTCGGCAGGTCCCCGGAGCGGTACGGGCCCTGGTAGTCGGCGGGCGCGTCGATGACCTGCTTGGCGTACGGCGAGCCGATGCCGATCTCCGGGTCCCAGGCGCGGGAGACGCCGAACTTCACCTCGGCCGACGTGATGGGCGAGCCGTCGTCGAACTTCAGACCGTCCTTGAGCGTGAACGTCCAGGTGAGGCCGTCGTCCGACACCGTGCCGGTGTCCGTGGCGAGGTCGGGCACGATCTCGTTCGGGTCCTCGGCGCTGCCCGACGCCGGCGTCGTGAGCGTGCGGTACACGAGCCGGTAGAAGTTGTTCACGCCCCCGTCCCAGCCCTTGGCCGGGTCGAGGTACGAGAAGTCGGCGTTCTGCAGCACCTGCACGACGCCGCCCTCGGCGGGCTCGCCCTCGTAGCCGGCGCCGGTGCTCGCCGTCGAGCCGCCGCCTCCGCCGCCCCCGGAGGAGCACGCGCCGAGCGCGAGGAGGGCCGCGACGCCGAACGCTGCGGCACGGAGGGCTGGTCTGGTCACTCGTCGTGTCATGGAAAACCTCCCAGGGTGGGGATGGTGCGACGGGTCGGTCGGGGAGTGCGGTGGTGCGGTCAGGACTGCCGGAGGAAGACGCGCATGGCGCCCGCCTCGCGATTGCCCCAGAGCGCGTAGGGCACGAAGGCCACCGGCGCGCGGTGCGTGGTGGGCGCCGGGACGCCCAGCGGGGGATACGGGTCGTCGCCCGTCGGGGGCGCGACGGCGAGGTCGCCGCGCAGCACGTGCCACGGGTGGGCGTCGTCGACCGTCAGGCGGGCCACGTCGTCGGCCGCGAGGAGGAGGTCGTCCACAGGGGCGGGGGAGTCCTGCTGCTCGACGCAGTACACGAGGGGCCCGCGCAGGACGGCGGCGCTGCCGCGGGCGGCGTCGAGGTGCGGGTGCGCGGTGACCGCGCGGACCGGCATCGGCAGGTCCAGCACGACCGTCTGCCCGGGTGCCCAGGCACGGGTCAGCCGGAGCCAGCCGTCGGCCGGGCTCTCGGGGACGGGCTCGCCGTCCACCGTGGCGGTGGCGCCGTCGGCCCATGCGGGCACGCGCAGCGCGAGCGTCGTCGCGCCGACCGCGGCGCGACGCACCCGCACCGTGACGCGGCCGTCCCACGGCAGGTCGGTCGTCACGTCGACGTCCAGCGCGGGGGAGTCGATCGCGGCGCTCGCGTACAGGGCGACGGTGAGGGTGTCGCCGTCGGCCACGGCCAGGTGGTCCTGGAGCTCCGAGTTCCAGCGGACCACGTTGGGCGGGCAGCAGGGGCAGCCGAACCAGGCCCGGCGCAGCAGCTCGCCGTCCTTCTCGGCGCCGCTGCGCTGCGCGTGGTCGGGGCGGCGCTGCAGCGGGTTGTCGTAGAAGAAGGCGGCGCCGTCCTCCGACAGCCCGACGGCGTACGCGTTGTGCAGCACCCGCTCGACGTGGTCCAGCACGTCGGCGCGGCCGCTGGCGAGGAAGAGGCGCCATCCCCACTGCGCCGTCCCGATCGCAGCGCACGTCTCGGCGTACGCGCGCTCGGCGGGGAGCTCGAACCGGTCGCCGAACGCCTCGTCGGAGTGCCGGGAGCCGACGCCGCCGGTGAGGAAGGACTTGCGCGCCACCATGTCGTCCCACAGGTGCTCGAGACGGGCGAGAAGCGCGTCGTCGTGCGTCTCGAGCGCGACGTCGGTGGCGCCGGCGGCCAGGTAGACCATGCGCACGGCGTGCCCGGTGACGGACTCCAGCTCGCGCAGGGGTACGGCGTCCTGGAAGTAGTCCGCCGCGAAGATCGTGTGCGCGAGCGTCCCGGCGCCGCGGCGCTCAACGAACAGCCGGGCCTGCTCCAGGTAGCGGCGGTCGCCCGTCTCGCGGGCGAGCTCCACGAGGGCCATCTCCACCTCGGGGTGGCCGCAGTACGCCGCCTCGCCGTCGGGCCCGTAGCGCTCCACGACGAGGTCCGCGAACCGCGTGGCGACGTCGAGCAGGCGGCGGTCGCCGAGCTGGCGGGACGCCGCGACGGCGGCCTGGGCGAGGTGGCCGAGGTTGTACATCTCGTGCCCCCAGGAGAGGTCCTGCCAGGGTTCCTTGGGGCTCTGCGGCGACTGGTAGAAGGTGCCGAGGTAGCCGTCGGCGCGCTGGGCCTGCTCGATCAGCGCAACCGACTCCTCGAAGAAGTCGCGGGCCATCTCGAGGGCCGCGGCCTCGCTCGCGTCGGCAGGCTCGCGGCCGAGCTCGTAGGCGATCCCCTCGAGCGTCTTGTAGACGTCGGTGTCGAGGAACGGGTAGCGCCCGCGGTAGTCGCCGACCGACGGGTCGTGGAGGCGCCGGAAGTTGTCGAGGTTCCCGGCCCGCCGGATCTCGCGCACGACGTGCGGCACGGTGACGACGCGGTTGCGCCGCTGCCAGTCGTGGAGCAGGCCGCCGGTGAGGCGGACGCGGTCCGTGCCGAGCGGGGCACCGGCACGGCCGGTCGTCGCGACGGCGGGGGCGCGGGTCGGGACGGGAGCCAGGTTCGGGGTGATGGCCACGAAAATCTCCTCGGTGGTATATCACATTGCACATGCACGGCCACGTCGCCCAGCGGGCGAGCCGGCGTGACCTCGTCGTCCGGTACTGCTGCCGCCGTCCGCGTCGTCGCGTCCGGCGGGTCCTCGCGCCCCGGGAAGATGCCCGGAACCGCGCCGTTCCTGCAGGTGGGCGGGGTGCCGGGTCGCGGTCCCTGTGCCCGTCGCCGGGCGGGTCGTCTTGACCTGCCTGGCGATGTGGGCGGTAACATATCATGCACTACTGTGATCTCCACCACCCCCGGATCAGCCCGTGAGGAAGTGCTCATGTCGGAAGCCGTAGCGTCGTTCCGCCGCATCGAGGCGCCGGTGAGCCTGCGCGAGACCGTCTCACGAGCGCTCACCGCGGCCATCGTCTCGGGCGACCTCGCCCCGGGCACGCTGGTGTCGGTGCCGTCGCTCACCGCGCGCTTCGCCGTGTCGGCGACGCCGGTGCGCGAGGCGATGCTGGACCTCGAGAAGCGGGGGTTCGTCACCGCGGTGCGCAACAAGGGCTTCCGGGTCACCGAGGTCTCGCCGGAGATGCTGAGCCACATCGCCGAGGTGCGCCAGCTCCTCGAGCCGCCGGCGATGGAGAAGCTGGCGGGCCGCTTCCCGCAGGGCGCGCTGCCGGCCCTGCGCGAGCAGGCCGAGGCCATCGTCACCGGCGCCCGCTCGGGCGACCTGGTGACCTACCTCGAGGCGGACCGCGACTTCCACCTGCGGCTCACGACCCTGGCGGGCAACCCCCTGCTGGTGGACGTGGTGGCCGACCTGCGCAGCCGTGCACGGCTGCTCGGCCTGTCGCAGATGGTCGCCACCGACCGCCTGGAGCAGTCCGCGGCCGAGCACCACGAGCTGCTCGACCTGCTCGCCGCCGGCGACGCCGCCGGGGCGCGGGACCTCATGCGCCGCCACATCGGCCACACCACCGGCTGGTGGGCGGGGCGGCCCGAGGACGACTGACCCTGCGACGGTCGGCGACGTGGCCGGCCCCTCACCTGTCTTGGTATGTGACATATTACTGGCCATCTACTCAAGGAGCAGCCGATGACCGACGACGTCGTGGTCGTGGGAGCGGGCATCGTGGGCGCCGCGTGCGCCCGCGCGCTCGCCCGGCGCGGGCTCGCCGTGACCGTCCTCGACCGCGGCGGCGCGGCGTCGGGCACCACCGCCCACGGGGAGGGCAACCTGCTCGTCTCCGACAAGGAGCCCGGCCCCGAGCTGGAGCTCGCGCAGCACGCGGCACGGCGCTGGCCGACCCTCGTCGCGGAGCTGTCCGACGAGCTCGGCCCTCGATTCCCCGCCGTCGAGTACGACCCGAAGGGCGGTCTCGTCGCCGCGACCACCCCCGAGGGTGCCCAGCCGCTGCGAGAGTTCGCCGCCCGCCAGCGCGACGCCGGCGTGGACGCGCGGGAGCTCGACGTCGCCCGCGCGCTCGAGCTCGAGCCCGCGCTCAACCCCGGCCTGAGCGCCGCCGTCTGGTATCCCGAGGACGCGCAGGTGCAGCCCGTCGCCGCGGCCGAGGCCCTGCTCGCGTCCGCTCGCCGCGCCGGGGCGCGCGTGCGCCCCGGCACCGAGGTGGTGGGCGCGCTGCGCGACGGGGACCGGCTCGTCGGCGTCCGCACCACCGGCGGCGACGTACCCGCCGGTGCCGTCGTCCTGGCCGCGGGGCCGTGGTCAGGTGTCGTCGCCGCGCGGCTCGGGGTCGCGCTCCCTGTGCGCCCGCGTCGCGGGATGGTGCTGGTGACGACCCGGATGCCGCACGTCGTGCGGCACAAGGTCTACGACGGCGACTACGTCGGAGCCACCCAGTCCGGCGACGCCGCGCTGCAGACGTCGAGCGTGGTCGAGTCCACCGCGGCCGGCACGGTGCTGATCGGGTCGAGCCGCGAGCAGGTCGGCTTCGACGACCGGCTGCGTGCCGCCGTGCTGCGCGAGATGGCCGCCCGCGCCGTACGGCTGTTCCCGTTCCTCGCCGACGCGAGCGTCATGCGGACCTACCTCGGCTTCCGCCCCTACGTCCCCGACCACCTGCCGATCGTCGGCCCGGACCCCCGTACCCCCGGCCTGTGGGTCGCGTCCGGCCACGAGGGCGCCGGGATCGGGCTGGGACCCGTCAGCGGCGAGCTGCTCGCCGACCTCTACACGGGTGCGGAGCCTGAGGTCGACCCCGCGCCGTTCCGCGTCGACCGCCCGGCGGTGCTCGCCGCCGACTCGCTCTCCGAGAGCGTCGTGCCGTCCGAGAAGACAGGGGAGGCCTCATGACCACGCACCGGCAGGACGCCGGGCCACGCCCGCTGACCATCACGCTCGACGGCGAACCGTTCGCGGGCACCGAGGGGCAGACGATCGCGGGGATGCTGCTGGCCGCCCGGCGGCGGTCGTGGCGCACCACCAGTGTCGACGGCGCCCCCCGCGGCGTGTTCTGCGGCATCGGGGTGTGCTTCGACTGCCTCGTCACCGTCAACGGCGCCCGCGACGTGCGCGCCTGCCTGCGGCGCGCGGCCGACGGGGACGTCGTCGAGACGCAGCACGACCCGTTGCCGGGCACGGGCGCCGAGGTGACGTCGTGAGCCGCCGCACGGTGGTCGTCGTCGGGGCCGGGCCCGCGGGCCTCTCCGCCGCGCGCGCCGCCGCCCGGGCGGGCGCCGACGTGACGCTGCTCGACGCGTCCGACCAGGTGGGCGGTCAGTTCTGGCGGCACCGCGCGCTCCCGGGCGGCGGGACGGCGCCCGACGAGGCCTCCTTCCACCACGGCTGGGGCACGTTCGTGGCGCTGCGCGACGTCGTCGCCGCGCACCCGCGGGTCACCCTGCTGACGTCCGCCCAGGTGTGGGCGCTCGAGCGGCTCGACGACGGCGTGCGGCTGCGCGTGCTCGTCGGCCCCGCCGACGCCGCGGGACGCGAGCACCTCACCCTCACCCCCGACGCCCTCGTGCTCGCCACGGGGGCCCACGACCGGACGCTCCCGTTCCCCGGCTGGCAGCTGCCCGGCGTCACGACGGCCGGGGCCGCGCAGGCCCTCGCCAAGGCCGAGCGCGTGGCCGTCGGTGACCGCGTCGTCGTCGCCGGCGCGGGCCCGTTCCTGCTGCCCGTCGCCACGTCGCTGCTGCGCATCGGCGCGCGCGTGCTGTCGGTGCACGAGGCCGCGACGCCCGCGACGCTGGTCCGCGGCTGGGGCGCGCGGCCGGCCGGGCTGCTGGGCGCGGCGCACAAGACCGGCGAGCTCGGCGGGTACGCCGCGGCGCTCGCTCGGCACCGGGTCGCGTACCGGCTCGGCGAGGCCGTGGTCGCGGCGCGCGGCGACGGCCGGGTCGAGGAGGTGACGGTCGCGCGCGTCGACGCGCGGTGGTCGCCCGTGCCGGGCACCGAGCGGACGATCGCGGCCGACGCGGTGTGCGTCTCGCACGGGTTCACGCCCCGCCTCGAGCTAGCGGTCGCGGCGGCGTGCGCGATCTCTCCCGACCGCTTCGTCGTCGTGGACGACCGCCAGCGCACGTCAGCGCCGGGCGTGTGGGCCGCCGGCGAGCTGACCGGCATCGGCGGTGCCGAGGCCGCGCTCGCCGAGGGCTGGGTGGCCGGGCACCACGCCGGGGCAGGGGAGCCCGACGACCGCGGGCTCGCCCGTGCGGTGCGCCGTCGCGCCCGGTCGGCCGACTTCGCGCGCCGACTCGAGGCCGCGCACGGCATCCGCAGCGGCTGGACGTCGTGGCTGCGCGACGACACGCTCGTCTGTCGCTGCGAGGAGGTCGACGCCGGCGCCCTGCGCGCGGCCGCCTGCGCCACCGCCTCGACCGACCTGCGCTCCGTGCGCCTCACCAGCCGCGCCGGGCTCGGCCCCTGCCAGGCGAGGATCTGCGGCCGCACGGTCGCGGAGCTCGTCGGGGCCCCGGAGCCCGCGGCCCGCGAGGGCACGGGGGCGGCGCCCGCGGTGCCCGACCGGCGGCCGATCGTCGTGCCCGTCCGGCTCGGCGACCTCGCCACCCTGCCCGACGACCCGGCGGTCGACGCCCCCTGACGCGACCCCCACCCTGATCCCGTATCCCGACACCGACCCCTCGCGTCCCGAGTCCGGAGGCGCGTGAACCGAGAGGACACATCGCATGAGCTCCCAGAAGATCGACCTGGGCGGCGTCGTCGTCGCGACGACGCTGCCGTTCACCCCCGACGCCGCGGCGCCCGCCGGCCTCGCGGTCGACTACGCCGGCTACGCCGCGCACGTCGACCACCTCATGGCTGCCGGCTGCCGGGGCGTGGGGCCCAACGGCTCGCTCGGCGAGTACTCGTCGCTCACGGACGACGAGCGCCGCAAGGTCGTGCAGACCGCCGTCGAGGCCGTCGCAGGCCGGGGCATCGTCATCGCGGGCGTGCACGGCGTGGGCTGGCACCAGGCCCAGCACTGGGCCGAGCTCGCCCAGGAGGACGGCGCCGACGCCGTCCTGCTGCTGCCGCCGACCATCTACCGGGCCAACCGGCGCGAGATCGTCGAGCACTACGCCCGCGTGAACGAGGTGGGCCTGCCGATCATGGTCTACAACAACCCGTTCGACACCAAGGTCGACCTGACGCCCGACCTCGTCGCCGAGCTGGCGCAGCTCGAGAACGTGGTGGCCATCAAGGAGTTCTCCGGTGACGTGCGCCGGATCGCGGAGCTGCGCGAGGTGGCCGACATCGACGTCATCGCCGGTGCCGACGACCTGCTGTTCGAGTCGCTGGTCATGGGGGCGACGGGCTGGTTCGCCGGCTACCCGAACGCGATCCCCGAGGTCGCGGTCGAGCTCTACGAGCTGGTGCGGGCCGGGAAGATCACCGACGCGCGGGACCTGTACGAGAACGTGGTCGCCATGTTCCGCTGGGACTCGCGCACCGAGTTCGTGCAGGCCATCAAGCTGTCCACGCAGATCGCGGGGCGCCCGTTCGGCATCGAGACCCGCCCGCCGCGCGGCCCGCTGTCCCCGGAGCAGGAGGCCACCGTGCGGGCCGACACCGAGAAGGCCCTCGCGTACATCGCCCAGCGCTGAGCCCGTCCCACACCGAGCCCGTCACCCAAGCCCGTCCCAGAGAGGCCGACCATGCGATCGTCCCGCACCTTCACCGCCGTCGACTCGCACACCGAGGGGATGCCCACCCGCGTCGTCACGTCCGGGCTGGGGGTCATCCCGGGTGCGACGATGAACGACAAGCGGCTGCACTTCATCGAGCACCTCGACGACGTGCGGAAGCTGCTCGTCAACGAGCCGCGGGGGCACGCCGCGATGAGCGGCGCCATCCTGCAGCCCTCGACGCGCGACGACTGCGACTGGGGCGTCGTGTACATCGAGGTCTCCGGCTGCCTGCCGATGTGCGGGCACGGCACGATCGGCGTCGCCACCGTGCTGGTGGAGACGGGCATGGTGACGGTCACCGAGCCGACGACCACCATCCGGCTGGACACCCCGGCCGGGGTGGTCGTCGCTCGGGTCGAGGTGCGTGACGGGCATGCCGAGTCGGTGACGATCGAGAACGTGCCCAGCTTCGTCGTGCGGCTCGACGACGAGGTCGACGTGCCGGGGCTCGGCACCGTCCCGTACTCGCTCGCGTTCGGCGGCAACTTCTACGCCATGGTCGACCTCGACGACGTGAAGCTGCCGTTCGACCGCGCCCGGCAGCAGGACATCCTCGCCGCGGGGCTCGCGATCATGGACGCGATCAACGTCACGGCCCCGCCGTCGCACCCCACGATCGCGGGCGTGGACCACTGCCACCACGTCGAGTTCATCGCGCCGGGGTCCACCGCGGAGCACTCCCGGCACGCGATGGCCATCCACCCCGGGTGGTTCGACCGGTCGCCCTGCGGCACCGGCACGTCCGCCCGGATGGCGGAGCTGTGGGCGCGCGGCGAGCTCGCGCTCGACACGGACTTCGTCAACGAGTCCTTCATCGGCTCGCGCTTCGTGGGCCGGCTGGTCGGGGAGACCGAGGTCGCCGGGATCCCCGCCGTCCTGCCCACCATCACCGGACGCGCCTGGGTCACCGGCCTGGGCACCTACCTGCTCGACCCGAGCGACCCGTTCCCCACCGGCTTCCAGTTCTGAGGTGCAGACGATGACGACCCCCGCAGGAGCCCTGACGACAGCGCCCGCGCAGCCGGAGGCGGCTGCCCGCGCCGCGGCGGCGGCCGCGCCCCTCCTTGCCGACCTCTCACCATCGACACGGGCCGACGCGCTGCGCGCCGTCGCCGACGTGCTCGGCGCGCACGAGGACGAGCTGGTCACGCTCGCCGCGACCGAGACCCGGCTGGCCGAAGCGCGGCTGCGCGGTGAGCTGAAGCGCACGCGCGTGCAGCTACGCCTTTTCGGCCGGGTGGTCGAGGCCGGCGCCTACCTCGACGTCCGGATCGACGCCGCCGACCCGGACTTCGTGCTCGGCCCGCGCCCCGACCTGCGCCGCACGCTGTGGCCCGTCGGGCCCGTGCTCGTCTTCGCGGCCAGCAACTTCCCCTTCGCGTTCTCCGTGCCCGGCGGCGACACCGCTGCCGCGCTCGCCGCCGGCTGCCCCGTGATCGTCAAGGCGCATCCCGGGCATGTCGAGCTGTCCCGCCGGGTCGCCGACCTCATGACCGAGGCGCTCGCCGGCGCCGGGCTGCCGGACGGCACGTTCGCCCTGGTCGAGGGCGACGACGCCGGTCGCGACCTGCTGGCGCACCCCGCGGTGCGGGCGGCCGCGTTCACCGGCTCCACGCGCGTGGGTCGGCTGCTCGCCGACGCCGCGGCCTCCCGACCCGACCCCATCCCGTTCTACGGCGAGCTCGGCTCCCTCAACCCGGTGCTGGTGCGCCCCGCCGCCCTCGCGGACCGCGGTGCGGAGATCGCCCGCGCCTGGGTCGGGTCGGTGAGCGGCTCTGCCGGCCAGCTGTGCACCAAGCCCGGGTTCCTGCTGGTGCCCGAGGGGCACGGCCTCGGCGGGGTCGTCGCCGAGGCCGCCGCCGCGGTGCCCGAGCACGACCTCCTCAACCCGCGCGTCGGCGCGGGATACGTCGCCGGGCGGTCCGCCGTCCTCGGCACCCCCGGCGTCGGCGTCCTCGCCGAGGGCTCCGCGCGGACGGGGGAGGACGGCGTCGTGAGCGCGACGCCGACGTTCGTCGAGACCGACCTGGCCACGCTTCGCCAGCACCGCGACACGGTGCTCGAGGAGGTGTTCGGGCCGTTCGCCGTGCTCGTCACCTACCCGGAGGGGACGGACCTGGGGGCCGTCGTCGCCGAGCTCTTCCCCGGCGAGCTCACCGCGACCGTGCACCGCGGGCCGGACGAAGGTGCTGAGGTGGCCGGGCTGCTGGCCACTCTGGGCCGCCACGCGGGGCGGGTCCTCGTCGACGGCTGGCCCACCGGCGTCGCCGTCACGCCGGCGATGCAGCACGGCGGCCCGTGGCCGGCCACGACCAGCGACGCGACCTCCGTGGGCACCGCGGCCATCGGCCGGTTCCTGCGCGGCGTCACGTTCCAGGACGCCCCGCAGGCAGCGTTGCCCGCGCCGTTGCAGGACGGTAACCCGTGGGGGGTGCCGCAGGCGCGGTCGGGTGTGGCAGAGTCGGCGCACTGGTAGGCAGCGAGGCCACGACCAGGCGCTTGATGGGAGATCCGACCACGTGCTCATCGCCGAAGAGCTGCTGCTCCTGGCCCACGACGACCTGCGCACCGGGCCGTCGGTGTTCGACGACGCCCCCTACCGGCTTGCCGGCGCGCTGCTCGTCGAGCTGGTGATCGCGGGCCGGATCTCCCTGCCCCCGGCGCCGGGCGGCGACGAGCAGGTCGTCGTCCTCGACCGCACGCCGACGGGGCGTCGCCAGCTCGACGAGGTCCTCGACCTCGCGGCCGCGGCGCCCCGTCGTGCGCCGGAGCTCGTCGACGTCCTGGCGCGCCGCGTCGAGCGGCCGCTGCTCGACGGCCTCGTCGCCCAGGCCCTGCTCCGGCGCGAGGACCGGGCCGTCTGGGGCGTGCTCCGGAGCACCCGGTGGCGCACGGTGGACGGGCCGGTGGTCACCGCCCTGCGTCGTCGCGTGCACGGCGTCCTGCTCGACGGTGCCGTGCCCGGCGACCGCACCGCCGCGCTCCTCACGCTCGCCGAGGGCTCCGGCTGGCTCCGGCCGCGCGTCCCACGCGAGCGCCGCCGTGAGGCGGACACCCGGATGCACGAGCTGGCGACGTCGTGGTGGCGGGGAAGCCCGGTCCGCGAGGGGGCCGGGGCGGTCGCCTCGGCCGTCGTCGGGGTCGTCGGCTCCGCGGCGCTGGTCCTGCCCGCCGGCACCTGAGGCGCCGTCGGTCAGGCGTCGTCGTCCAGCCGCCCGAGCAGGTCGACGGCGGCGCGGGCGTACTCGCCGATCCACCGGTCGTGGAGGCGCTTGATGGGCAGCGGCGCGAGAGCGAGGTGGCGCTCGCGGCCGACCTTGCGGCCGGTGACGAGCTCCGCCCGCTCGAGCACGCGCAGGTGCTGCAGCACGGTGGTGCGGTCGAGCTCGGGGAACAGCGCGCACAGCTCGCCGGTGGTGCGGGTCGACTCCTTGAGCGCGTCGAGCATGCGCCGTCGCACCGGGGCGGCGAGGGCCTTGAACACGAGGTCGTCGTCCTGGGCGCCGTCCCCACCCCTGGGCGTCGTCGAGTTCATGTGATAAAAATACAACATGAACGAGAAGCAGGCACTCTCCGAGCTCACCTTCACGGTCTCGGGCCGCGTCTCGCGCCCCTGCCGTGACGTCTACGAGGCCATCGCGGACCCCGACCAGCTCTCCCGCTACTTCGCGACCGGCGGCGCCCGCGGGCGCCTGGAGCCCGGGGCCGACGTGTCCTGGGACTTCGCCGACTTCCCGGGCCGCTTCCCCGTCACGGTGGTCGAGGCCGACGCGCCGCGCCGCATCGTCATCCGGTGGGAGGGGGCGGACACCGCCGACGGGTCGGGGTCGACCACGACGACGTTCGAGCTCGAGCCGCTCGACGGCGACACCCGCACCCTCGTCACCATCACGGAGTCGTCCTGGGCCCTCACCCCGGGCGGCGCGACGAACGCGTTCGGCAACTGCGAGGGCTGGACCGGCATGCTCGCCGCGCTCAAGGCGTGGGTCGAGCACGGCATCAACCTGCGCGAGGGCTTCTACCGCTGACGTGCCGCGGGCCCCGCGCCGCGGGGCC
>NZ_JBHVBO010000067.1:0-19279 GCF_042668085.1 Isoptericola sp. NPDC057391
GCCCCGCCACGGTCGCGCAGGACCGTGCCGGGGCCGTCGTGGCGACGCCGTCGCGCGGGGTCAGAGACCGAGCGCCGTCTGGATGGGCTCGAGCGTGAAGTACACGACGAACATGGCCGCCGCGACCCACATGAGCGCGTGGATCTGGCGCACCTTGCCGAGCGCGAGCTTGATGATCACGAACGCGATGAAGCCGGCGCCGATGCCGTCGGCGATGGAGTACGTGAACGGCATGATGATGATCGTGAGGAACGCGGGGATCGCGATCTCCACGTTGCGCCATGAGATGCCCGCGACCTGCGCCATCATCAGGTAGCCCACGAAGACGAGGGCGGGCGCGGCCGCCTCGTAGGGCACCAGCGCGACGACGGGCGACAGGAACGTCGCGAGCAGGAACATCACGCCGGTGACGACGGCCGCGAAGCCGGTGCGCGCCCCGGCGCCGACGCCGGTCGTCGACTCCACGTACGCGGTGTTGGACGACGTGCTGCCGACGCCGCCCAGGACGGCCGCGAGCGAGTCGGCCACCAGGATGGCGCGCGTGCGCGGCGGGTTGCCGTCCTTGTCGAGCATCTTGCCCTCGGCGCCGACCGCCACCATGGTGCCCATCGTGTCGAAGAAGTCCGCGATGAGCAGCGAGAAGACGATGAGGATCACGGACACGGCCGCGATGTTCTGGAACGAGCCGAGCAGCGAGAACTGACCGATCAGGCCGAGGTCCGGCGTCGTGACCACACCGGTGAACTCCGGGGCGTTGAGGTTGAAGCCGTTCTCGTTGCCCGCCGCCTTGGCGCCGATGTGCAGCGTGTTCTCCAGCACGACCGCCAGCGCCGTCGCCGTGATGATCGCGATGAGCATCGCGCCGCGCACCTTGCGCACGAACAGCACGATGGTGAGCACGAGGCCGACGACGAACACGAGGATCGGCCAGGTGCCGAGGTTGCCGAGCGCCACGATGGTGCCCTCGCCGGGCACGACGAAGCCGGCGTTGACGAGGCCGACCAGCGCGATGAACATGCCGATGCCGACGCTGATCGCCGTCTTGAGCTCGACGGGCACGGCCTTGAACACGGCCTCCCGGAACCCGGTGAGCACGAGGACGAGGATGATGATGCCCTCGATCACCACGAGGCCCATGGCGTCGGCCCAGGTGACGTTCTCGATGCTGGCGATCGAGTAGGCGACGACGGCGTTCAGGCCGAGGCCCGCGGCCAGGCCGAGCGGGTAGTTCGCGAAGACGCCCATGACGAGCGTCGCGACGCCGGCGACCAGCGCGGTGGCCGCCGCGACCATGCCGAGCGACTCCGGCGTGGCCTCGGCGCCGCCGCCCAGCACCTGCCCGGTGCCGTCGGGCACGGTGCCGATGATCAGCGGGTTGAGCACGATGATGTAGCTCATCGCGAAGAAGGTCACCAGACCGCCGCGGATCTCCGCGCCGATGGTGGAGCCTCGTTCGGTGATCTTGAAGAAGCGGTCGATCGCGCTCAGCTCGCCCTGCGGCGGCGCGGTGGTCTGGTTCGCCATGAGCAGAATCGTGCCAGATCCTGTGAAGGGCTCCTGCACGGAAACCGCGTGGTGACGCGGAATTCACATCGCCGACGCGGCCGTGTCGAGCGCGGTGTCAGTACGCCCCCCGCCCGGTGACCACGGCCTTGGCGGTGCGGGCGAGGATGAGCAGGTCGCCGAAGACGGTCCAGTTCTCCGCGTAGAAGACGTCGAGCCGCACGCCCTCCTCCCACGACAGGTCGGACCGGCCGCCCACCTGCCACAGCCCGGTGAGCCCGGGCTTGACCCGCAGCCGGCGCCGCACGTTGGCCTCGTACCTCGACACCTCGTCCGGCAGCGGCGGCCGCGGCCCGACCAGCGACATCTGCCCGGCGAGCACGTTGAACAGCTGCGGCAGCTCGTCGAGCGACAGGCGGCGCAGCACCCGGCCGACGGGGGTGACGCGCGGGTCGTCGTGCAGCTTGAAGAGGACGCCGTCGCCGTCGCTGGGCCCGGTCAGCACCGCGTGCTCGCGGTCCGCGCCCTGGCGCATGCTGCGGAACTTCAGCATCTCGAAGGTGCGGCCGTCGCGCCCCACCCGGTCCTGGCGGAACAGCACCGGCCCGCGGCTGGTGACCCGCACCGCGACCGCGACGATGCCCATCACGGGCAGCAGGAGCAGCGTGATGAGCGCGGCGCCCGTCCAGTCCACGACCGACTTGAGCACGTACCGCGGCCCGGTGAAGCGCGGGGCGTCCACGTGCAGGAGGGACACCGACTGCTCGGGGGTGACGGTGATGCGCGGGCCCGCGACGTCGGCCAGCTCCGCGGTGAGCATGAGGTCCACGCCCGCGGGCTCGAGCTCCCAGCCGAGCCGGCGCACGACGTCCGCCGTGATCGCGTCGGAGCCGCTGACCGCGACGCAGTCCGCCCCCACCTGGGCCGCCATCGTGCCGGCGGTGCGCAGGTCCCCCAGCACGGGGACGCCGAGGATTTCCTCGCCCGGCCGCACGTCGTCGGACGTCGGCACGCACACCCCGACGACGCGGTACCCGGAGGTGCGGTCGTTGAGCTCGTGCACGAGCCGCTCCACCTGGTCGCGCAGCCCCACCGCGAGCACGAGCGTGATGCACGAGCCCTGCCGGCGCTGCCGGTGCAGCCACCCGCGGCACAGCCACCGCCCCAGCAGCAGCGCGACGACGCCGGTGGGCACCGCGACGAGCAGGAACGTCGAGATGCCGGGCCGCGCGAGCAGCAGGGCCAGCAGCGCGAGCGGCGCCACGAGCCGCCACGACGCGTCGAAGACCCGCTGGTACTCGGCCGGCCCGGACGCGAAGACCCGCACGTCGTAGGCGCGCGCGACCCACAGGCTGCCGAGCCACGTGGTCACCAGCACCACGACGGACAGCAGCTGGTCCCCCAGCACCCAGGGCGTGACGTGGTCGTGTACGACGACGCCCCGCACGACGGCGGCGGCGACGGCCGCGGCCACCACCACGACGACGTCCGTGCGCACCAGGCGGCGGCGGTAGGAGTCCTGCCACGACCCGGCCCGGAACGAGTCCCGCACCTCCTTGAGGCGCGCGGCCCGCAGCGCCGCGGTGCGCGACCGGAGCGGCTGGCCGATGTCCGAGACGGTGATCAACGGCGGCCTCCTCTCCCGGGTCGGGCACCGCGCCCGTACGCGGTGGCGTCACCAAGGTAGGAGCGTCGCGCGGCGTGGCGAGAGCCCTCCGGCGGCCTTTCACCCCGGCTTTCACCCGGCCTGGTTTTCACCCGCTGACCTGCAGTTTCACCCGCATTTCAACCGCGGCCCCGCGTCATGGGCGGGGTGCCTCGGACGACTGCCGCCGCGGGCCACCGACGCCGGGGCGCGAGACATAGGATGAGCGGGTGCCCTCGCTCGTCCGCCTGCTCACCCACCCCGAGGAGCGCCGTCCCGGCCCGCCGCCGCTGCGCGTGGACCTGCGGCGCGTGCTGCTCGGCGGCATCGCGCTGTGGGCGGTCGCCCTCGTCGCGACGCTGGTCGTGTACGTGACGGGCGACGCGACCCAGGAGGCGGTCGTCACCTGCGTGGCGGGCATCCTCCTCGGCGGCGTCGGACTGCTGTGGGAGCGCAGGCACCGCGACGAGTACCGCGGCGAGGACTGACCTCCCCGGGTCTCAACGCCCCCACTTGGCGGCGGGCGCGTGCCAGGCGTCGAGCGCGTCGAGGAGCTGCGCCGGCGAGCCGGCCACGACCAGCGCGTCGCGGTAGGCCGGCGCGAGGAAGCCCTCGGCGACCATGTGGTCGACCATCGCGAGCAGGGGCTGCCAGAACCCGCCGACGTCGTACAGCGCCACCGGTTTGGCGTGGATGCCGAGCTGCTGCCAGGTCCACACCTCGAACAGCTCCTCCAGGGTGCCCGCGCCGCCCGGCAGCGCGACGAACCCGTCCCCCAGCTCGCCCATCCGCAGCTTGCGCTCGTGCATGTCGGCCACCACCTCCAGGCGCGTGAGGCCGGGGTGCGCGATCTCGCCGTCGACCAGCGCCTGCGGCAGGACGCCCAGCACCTCGCCGCCACCGGCGAGCGCGGCGTCCGCGACCTCGCCCATCAGCCCGACGCGGCCGCCGCCGTAGACGACGCCGACGCCCCGGCCCGCGAGCTCCGCGGCCAGGTCGCGCACGGCCGCGGCGTAGCGCGGGTCGCGGCCCGGCGACGAGCCCGTGAAGAGGGTGAGGCGGCGCGGCACGGCAGCGGTCGACGACGTCAGGTCCGGTTCGAGCACCCGGCCATCGTAGGGACGTGCGCGGGCTCGGGCGGTCACGTGGGGGTCAGCCCCAGGCGGTCGTGACCCACAGCTCGGCGGCACGCTCCGGCGCGGCGAGCACGGTGGCCAGCAGCGCGCAGCGGTCCGGCCGGCCGAGGACGTCGGCGAGCGCGGCGGCGAGCCCGGCCCTGTCGGTGGCGTGCGCGCGGCCCTCGGCGTCCACCCACCACGGCACGGGGCTGCCGGCCACGGACAGCCGGCCGTGCTCGAACCACACCGCGGGCAGCCGCGGGTCGAGCGCCGCGACGCGCTCGTCGAGGGGCCGCTCGCGGCCCGGCCCGTCGGGGGCGGGCAGCCCGTCCTCCCCCACGACCGGCAGGTCGAGCAGGTCCGCCACGGCCCCGACCTCGGCCTCGGGCACGGGCAGCACGGCGCCCAGCACGGCCCAGCGCGCCGTGCCCGCCACCTCGACATCGTCGGCCCGGCGCACGACGACGTCGCTCGCGTCGAGAGCGGGCAGCCGGTCGGGCAGCGGGTCGAGCGCGGCCGCCCGGGCGGACGGCGCCAGTCGGACGGCGAGCCCCGCGAGGCCGCGCCACACGCCCAGCGCGGTGGACAGCGGCACGGAGGTGCCGACGTCGGGCAGCCGGTCGAGCGCGGCCGGCCAGTCCAGCGGGTCGAGGCGGTCGAGCCCGTCGACCACGCCGAGCGCGCGCCGTGCCTCCGGGTCCAGCGCCGCGACGGCGGGCGGGGCGGGCGGCAGCAGCGGCACGTCGTCGTGCGCCGCGAACGGCGCGCCGAGCCGGTCCCGCAGCAACCATGCCGTGTACGACGGCGCGCCGGCCACGGGGGTGACGAGCGCGCGCCGCGCGTCCGGGTCCGCGACGAGCGCGGCGAGCACCGGCGCCCACGGGTCGTCGTCCGCCCCGGCCGTGTCGTCGCCGGAGTCATCCTCGTCGTCGGCGTCGCCCACCGCGTCGAGGTCCGCGACCGCCTCCACGTCCCCGACGTCGACGCCGGGGCCGACGCGGTCGGCGAGGAACCGCAGGTAGTCCTCCCAGCCGGACAGCCAGCCCGCCGGGTCGTCCGGGCCGTGCTCGGCCTCGGGGTCCGCGGGGTCGGGCGTGAGCACGTCGGCCACCCGGTACGTGTCGACGTCGGCCCGCACGCCCAGCGCGACGAGCAGCGGCGCCGGGTAGTACGCGACGGCGGCGCGCGTGACCGGCGCGAGCCCCGGCATCGCCTCGGACGCCCACGACCCGGGCAGCACCGCCTCGCGCGCGGGGCGCCAGCCGTCCTCCGTCGGCACGGGGAGCTCGCCGAGCCAGAACGGGAAGTCGTGCCCGCCGCCCGCGTGCGCGAGCCGCGCCAGCGCGAGCACGTTCTGCACCACCTCGCGCGGCCCTTCGTCCACGGGTCCGACCAGGGTGGGCGCCGCGACCGCGCCGGTCTCCGGCACCTCGGGCGCGCCGTCGAGCAGCGCCTCCGACGCCGCCAGCGCGAGCGCCCGCACCCCCGGGTCGTCGAGCAGCGCGCGCGGGCTGGTGGATGACGCCCCCGCCCGCACCAGCAGCGGGTGCGCCGCGTCCGGGTGCACCACGCGCACGCCGAGCGTCCGGGCGACCGCCGCCAGCGCCGGGTCGTCGTCGTCCTCCGGCAGCACGACCGTGCCGCGCACCCCGGACGCCGTGCGCCCGTCCGCGAGCGGCACCCGCGCGCCGGCCAGCGCCTCGAGCACCCCCGGGTCGGCGGCGTACGGCTCGAGCGCGTCGCACAACGCGTACCAGCGTGTGGCGGGCAGCCCGCCGGGCAGGTCGGCGACGACGTCGGCGAGCGTCGTGGGCGTCGCGCCCAGCCGCCGCGCCACGCCCTGCTGCGCCGTCGTGAGCGCCACCAGCCCGGGCACCACGCCGGCCAGCACGCCGACGAGCCGCGGGTCGTCGCCCGCCGCGCCCACGAGCACCGTCGCGTCGGCGGGGGCGACCCTGGCCGCGACAGGCGCGTCGTCGTCCGCGGGGGACGCCGTGTCGGGCGGCGCGGGCAGCAGCGGCGCAGAGCGCAGCGCGTCGAGCGCGGCGTCGCGCACAGCGGCGTCGAGGTCGCCGGCGGGCATGCCGCCGGGCACGAGGCCGAGCACGTCCGCCCCCCGCTCGGGCGCCAGCCCGGCCAGCAGGTCCGCGTACGCACGCCCGGCCTCCGCCGTGAGGCGGTCCGTCAGCGGGCCGGGCAGCACGCGGCGGCGGCCCGGGTCCACCGGGAACGACGCCACCAGCAGCGCCGGGAACGTGAGCGGCACGTCCGTCGGGGTGGGCGCGTGCAGCACGGCGCCGTCGTCGGCCGCGCCGCCGTCGCCGTCGCCGTCGCCGAAGCCTCCGGCGTCGTCCCGGCGCACCGCCCACGCGACGGACCAGCGCGGGCGGCGCTGCTCCAGGGGCAGGTCCGCCGTGTCGTCGGCAGCCACCACGCCCGACCGCCGCAGCACCACCCACCGGTCGTCGACGTCGGCGAGCACCCGCGACGTCGTCCCCCCGCCCTCGCCGTATGCGACGGTGATCGAGGCGAGGGCGGGCAGCGCCAGGAGCAGCGCGTCGTCGACGGCGTCGAGCTGCGCGCGGACGGACTCGACCGCATCGGCGTCGCGCAGCACCAGCTCGACGACGGTGGCGAACCCTTCCCACTCGTCGTCCACCCCGTCGGGCGCCTCGCCCAGGGCCGACGCCGGAAACGGCAGGCGCAGCACCGGCAGGTCGTCGCCGCGCCCGTCGACGGCGTCGCGCAGCGCCGAGCCCTCGGGCGCGACGCCGTCGAGCAGGTCGCGCGTGGCCGGGAGGGAGAAGCGCACCCCGCCGGTGGTGGAGCGCACCGTCGCCTCGTCGGAGACCGCCCGCACCGCGGCGAAGCCGACGCCGAAGCGGCCGACCTCGGTGGACGTCTCCGTGGGCGCCTCTGCGGGGTCGACCGGTGTGGAGGTCGCCTTCGCCGACGCGCGCAGGGACGCCAGCGACGCCACGCCGTCGGCCGTCAGCGGGGCGCCGGTGTTGACGGCGGTGAGGACGGCGACGCCCCGCGGGTCGTCGGCGAGCTCGGTGAGGCGCAGCAGCAGCCGCCCGGGGACACCCTCGCGCGCGGCCGCGTCCGCGGCGTTCTGCGCGAGCTCGGTCACCACGCGGTCGCGGTAGTAGCCGCGCGCGTGGTCCTCCTCCGCGTTCGCGTCCTCCCGGAAGCGCGTGCCCGACCCGAGCCACGCCTCCGTGACCGCGTGCCGCAGCGCGGCGGTCCCGAAGACGTCGCCCGTCACTCGGCGTCGGGGCGCTCGGGAGCGGCGTCCGCCTCCGCGGCGTCGGTCGTGCCGTCGCGGGCGGCGTCGTCCGCGCCCTCGTCCTCGGCGGCCTCGTCAGCCTCGTCAGCGCGCGCCTGCGGCGCGCGCCGCTCGACCGTCACGGCCTCCACGCGGAGCTCGTCGATGAGCGGCGCGTCGGCCGGCCAGTCGCTCGGCGGGTGCGGGGCGTCGGTCTCGGAGTGCGCGCCGCAGCCGTGGTCGAGCGAGACGACCTTGCCGTCGTCGGGCGACCAGGCGTTGGCGCAGACGCCGAAGAGCTGGCCGAGCGGGCCCTGCAGCGGCACGAGGAAGCCGCACGTCGTGCACTCGGCGGGCGAGGCGACCGCGCCCGGCGCCGTCGGGCCGCGCGACCCGCGGTACCAGCGCTCGGCGGCCTCGTCGCGGCCCTGCGGGGACAGCACGCGCTCGCGCGCGAGAGCGAGCTCGTCGATCGCGACGGAGTCGAGCTCCTCGTCGCCGGTGGGCTTCCAGCCGGGCTCGAGGCGCGGGTCGTCGGCCTTGAACGGCAGCGTGTCGCCGGGGCCGATGTCCCCCGGGCGCAGGCGCTCCGCCCACGGCAGCCAGGCGGGCGCCAGCAGGGCGTCGTCGCCGGGCAGCAGCTCGACCTCGCACACCGTGGCGACCTTCCCGCGCGGCACGCGCGCCAGCGTCACGGTCCAGTGCCAGCCGCGGTAGCCCGGCATCGTCGCGGCGAACCGGTGGGACATGAGGCGCTCGCCCTCGGCGACCGCGCCCAGGTGCTCGCCCACGTCCGAGGGCGACGAGGCGCCCTCCTGCGCGGCCTCGCGTGCCAGGTCGACCGCGCCCAGCAGCACGGCGTCCTTGCGCGCGCGGGAGCTGACCCGCGTCGTGCGTGCGGGGGCGTCAGCGGCAGCGGTCACCATGTCGTCGTCCTCTTCGTGCTCGTCATGTCCTCGTCTCGGGCCCTCGGTGCGGGCGTGGTCGTCGGCCGGAGCGTCAGGAGTCGAGGTCGTCGGCGACAGCGCGCAGCAGCGTGGCCACGCGCTTGCCCGCCGTGGCGTCCGGGTACTTGCCCCGCTTCAGCTGGTCGCCCACGCGGTCGAGCACCTTGATGAGGTCCTCGACGATGCCGGCCATCTCGGACGGCGCCTTGCGCTTGGCCTTGGCCACCGACGGCGTCGGGTCCAGCAGCTTCACGGACAGCGCGGACGGGCCGCGGCGGCCGTCGGCCACGCCGAACTCGACCCGGGCGCCGGGCTTGACGCTCTCGACGTCCGAGGGCAGCGCGGAGGCGTGCAGGAAGATCTCCCCACCGTCCTCGCTGGCGATGAAGCCGAACCCGCGCTCCGCGTCGTACCACTTGACCTTGCCGGTGGGCACCTGAACCTCTTCGTGCTCGTCGTCGACTACGGCCCCGCGCCGGTGCGCGGAGCCGGATCCGGCCGGTGCACGGGCGCGCGCCCGGCACACGGCCAGAGGCTCAGGCTACCGGCCGGTGCGACAGGGTGCCGCATCGGTCCGGGCCCGCGCCCACGGGCCTGCGCCGTCAGCGGATGCCGAGGTCGGCGGCGAGGCGGAGCGCGACGGCGTCGAACCACGCCTCCTGGTCGGTGACGGAGCCGACGAGGTGCCCGAAGATCTCGAACGAGACCGTGCCGAACAGCGTGGTCCAGGCCATGAGCGTGCGGGCGACCATCTCCGTGGGCGCGTCCTGGACGATGCCGCGCGCGGCGACGAACTGCCGCGCCGGGTCGACGACGGCGGTCGCGTCGGGGGCGTCGTCCGGCGCGGGCCGCGGGGTGGCGCCGTCCGCGTGGGCGTGCGCGACGACCGTCACCAGCACGCGAACCACGCGCGTGGCGGGGTCGACCGTGTCGCGCGGCGCGGCGTAGCCGGGCACGGGCGTGCCGTAGAGCAGGCCGAGCTCGGCGGGGTGCGCCACCGCCCACCGCCGCAGCGCGCGGCAGGCGGCGAGCCAGCGGGCGGCGACGTCGTCGCGGTCGGCCACCGCGGCGTCGGCGTCCTCGACGGCGGCGCCGAGCTCGTCGTAGCACTCGACGATCAGCGCGGTGAGCAGCGCGTCGCGGCTGGGGAAGTAGCGGTAGACGGCGGAGGAGACCATCCCGACGTCGCGCGCGACGGCGCGCAGGGACAGGGCGACCGGGCCGTCGGTCGCGAGGCGGGCGCGCGCGGCGGCACGGATCTCGCGGGTGAGCGTCTCGCGGGCGAGGGCGCGGGCGGTGCGGGGGGCGTCGGCCATGGGCCTCAGCCTGGCATGCGAGAGCAGCAGCCACAAATGAGAGCACCGCTCTTGCCAGGTCGCGTCGCGAGTGTCATGCTCGACTCGACAGAGAGCACCGCTCTCGGATTGGAGCACCAGTCATGACCGACCGCCACCTGATCGTCGGCGCCGGGCCCGTAGGGCGGCACGTCGCCGCCCTGCTCGCCGAGCGCGGCTCCGACGTCACCGTCGTCACCCGCAGCGGCCGCGACACCGGGATCGCCGGCGTCGCGCACGCCGCGCTCGACGCCTCCGACGCCGACGCCCTGACCCGCGCGGCCGACGGTGCCGACGTCCTGTACAACTGCGCCAACCCCGGCGACTACACGCAGTGGGAGCGCACCTGGCCGCCGCTCGCGGCCGCGTTCCTCGCCGCCGCCGAGCGCTCCGGCGCCGTGTACGCGATCACCGGCAACCTCTACCCCTACGGGCCGGTCGACGGCCCGATGACCGAGGACCTGCCCGACGCCGCCACCGACCACAAGGGCGTCCTGCGCGCCCGGCTGTGGGCCGACGCCCGCCGCGCCTTCGAGGACGGCCGGCTGCGCGGCGCCGTCGAGGTCCGCGCGTCCGACTACATGGGCCCCGGCGTCGGCGACAACGGGCACGTCTCGCGCGTCGTCCCGGCCGCGCGGGCCGGTGGGCGCGTCACGATGATGGGCCGCACCGACCTGCCGCACACGTTCACCGACGTGGGCGACGTCGCGCGCACCCTCGTCGCGGCGGCGGAGGACCCGGGCTCGCACGGCCGCACCTGGCACGTGCCCAGCAACGCGCCGCGCAGCCAGGCGCAGGCCCTCACCGACGTGCTCGCCACCGTCGGGCACCCGCCCGTCCGCGTCCGCTCGCTGCGCGGGCCCGCGCTCGCCGCGGCGGCCGCCGTCTCCCCGTTCATGCGCGAGCTGCGCCAGCTCATCTACCAGTGGGAGCGGCCATACGTCCTCGACGGCTCCGCCGCCCGCGCCCGCTGGGGCATCGAGCCCACCCCGTGGGAGGAGGTCTGCCGCCGCACCGCGCTCCCCTGAGCACCGAGGCACGGTCTCCGAGGCGCGGTCGCCGAGCCGGCGGCGAGGGGGCGGCGCGTAGCATCGATCAGATGGCCAGCACGTCGCCCCGGGGCACGGCGGAGGCCGACGTCGCGGGCGGCGCCGGCGGCACGGACGCGCCCCGCACCTTCACCGAGGCGATCCGCGCGCGCGACGACGCGGCGCTGCTCGCGCTGCTGCGCGCCCGGCCCGACCTGGCCACCCCGTCGCCGTCCACGCTGCGCTCGCTGGCCGCCCGCGCGTCCAGCCGCACCGCGCTCGAGCGGGCGCTGGCACACGCCGACGCCCGCACGCTGCAGGCGCTCGAGGCCGTCGTCGCGCTCGCCGGGGACGGCCCCGTCTCCCCCGACGACGTGCGCCACGCCGTGGGCGCGGACGACGTCGCGCCGCCGGGGCCGGACGAGGACGCGGCCGACGGCGGCACCGCCGTCGAGCGCTCGCTCGCCGATGCCCTCACCGCGGCACTGCTGTGGGACGCGGGCGAGCCCGGCCGCCCCGACCTGCGCCCGGCGCCCGGCCTGGACGACGTGCTCGGCCCGCACCCGGCGGGGCTCGGCCCCGCCCGCCCCGGCGAGCGTCCCCCGCGCACCGAGCCGCCGGCCCTGACCGACGGAGCCCTGCCCGACCTGCCGCGCGGCGGCCGCGAGGTGCTGGACGCGCTGACGTGGGGCCCGCCGATCGGCCTGGTCCCGGCGCCGGGGACGCCGGCGCGGGCCGCGGTGGACGCCCTGGTCGACGCGCGGCTGCTGCTGCGCACCGACGCCCGGCACGTGACGCTGCCGCGCGACGTCGGGCTGGCGCTGCGCGGCGGTCGCACGCACCGCTCCCCCGAGCTCGCGCCGCCTCGGCCGGACGGCCGCACGGTGCCGCAGGCGGTCGCCGACGCGGAGGCCGCGAGCGCCGCGCTGGAGCTGGTGCGCCGGGTGGACCTGCTCGTCGCCGCCTGGGACGACGCGGCCCCCGCCGTGCTGCGCAGCGGCGGCCTCGGCGTGCGCGACCTGCGCCGCACGGCCCAGGCGCTCGGCGCCGACGAGGCGGACACGGCGTTCGTCGTCGAGGTGGCCGCCGCCGCGGGCGTGGTGGCCGACGACGGCGAGGCGCCGCCGTCGTACCGGCCCACGACGGTCGCCGACCGCTGGGAGGTGCTGGACGACGCCGAGCGCTGGGCGCTGCTCGCCGCGGCGTGGTCGGGCTCGCGGCGCACGCCGTGGCTGGTGGGCTCGCGCGACGAGAAGGGCAACCTGCGGGCGCCGCTGTCCCCCGACCTGCACCGCGGCTGGGTGCCGCGGCTGCGCCGTCAGGTGCTGGGGGTGCTGGCCGCGCAGCCGGGCACGGCGCTCGACGTCGACGCGGTCATGACGGTGCTGCGCTGGCACGCGCCGCGCACCGTGCCGCCGGAGCAGGCGGTCGCGGGCCTGCTGACGGAGGCCGCGCTGCTCGGCGCGACGGGCGCGGGCGCGCTGTCCGGGCCCGGGTCGGCGGTGCTCGACGGCGCGGACCCCGCCGGCCTCGACCAGGCCCTGCGCGTGGCGCTGCCGCCGGAGGTGGACGAGGTGCTGCTGCAGGGCGACCTCACCGGCATCGTGCCGGGCCGCCCGTCGCAGGCCCTCGCGCTGCTGCTGGAGCGGTCGGCCGACGTGGAGTCGCGGGGCGCGGCGACGACGGTGCGCTTCTCGGCGACGTCGGTGACGCGCGCGCTGGACCACGGCACGACGGCGGACGAGCTGCTCGACGCGCTCGCGCGCCGCTCGCGGGTGCCCGTGCCGCAGCCGCTGGAGTACCTGGTCCGGGACGTCGCCCGGCGGCACGAGTCGCTGCGCGTGGGCTCGGCCGGGTCGTACGTGCGCGCGGCGGACCCGACGGTGCTCGCCGGGCTCGTGGCGGACCCGCGGCTCGCCCACCTGGGCCTGGTGCGCCTCGCCCCGACGGTCCTGGCCGCGGCGGTCCCCGCCGTCGAGCTGCACGACGCGCTGCGTGCCCGCGGCCTGCTGTCCGCCGTCGAGGGCCCCGACGGCCGGGTGCTCAGCGCGCGCCTGCGCCGCCCGCCGCGGCCGGACCGCACCCCGCGCGACCCGCGCCGCGGGCCCTCCGCCGAGCCGGAGGCGACGTCGGACGACGCCCGCGCCCACCTCGTGGCCCGCCTGCGCGCCGCGGACGCCGGCGACGAGACGGCCGTGGACCGGCTGGCCGCCGGGCACCGCGCCGCGGCGACGACGCCGGACACCGGCGGAGGGGCCTCGCGGGAGGCCGCGAACGGCGGCCGGGCCGCCGCGACGGGCGGCCGCCCCCGCACCACCGAGCCCGGCGACGCGCTGGCCACCCTGCATGACGCGCTGCGCGACGGCCGCGTCGTGTGGATCGAGATGGTGGGGGCGTCGGGCGTGCTGGAGCGGCGCGCGCTGAAGCCGCTGCGGCTCGACGGCGGCCGGCTGCGCGCGCTGGACCCGGCACGCGAGGCGGAGCTCACCGTCGCCGTGCACCGCATCGCCGGCGTGGAGCCGGTGGACGGCTGACCTCGCCGGACGCCCGCACGGAACAACCGCGACCGCCCGCGGCGTTGAGACCCTGGATCGCACCCCCGGAAGAAGGAGCCGCATGACCGACGGCCCGCTCATCGTGCAGAGCGACAAGTCCATCCTGCTGGAGGTGGACCACCCGCGCGCCGACGACGCGCGCCGCGCCATCGCGCCGTTCGCGGAGCTGGAGCGCGCGCCGGAGCACGTGCACACCTACCGCCTCACCAGCCTGGGGCTGTGGAACGCGCGCGCCGCGGGCCACGACGCGGAGCAGGTCGTGAACACCCTCATCGAGTACTCCCGGTACCCGGTGCCGCACGCGCTGCTCATCGACGTCGCCGAGACGATGGGCCGGTACGGCCGCCTCACGCTCGCCACCCACCCCACGCACGGGCTGGTGCTGGAGGCCAGCGACAAGGCGGTGCTGGCCGAGGTGCTCAAGTCCAAGCGCACCGCCGGTCTGGTGGGCGACCGCATCGACGAGCAGACCGTCGTCGTGCACCCGTCCGAGCGCGGCCATCTGAAGCAGGTCCTGGTGAAGCTGGGCTGGCCCGCGGAGGACCTCGCCGGGTACGTCGACGGCGAGAAGCACGAGATCGCCCTCTCCCCCACCACGCACCCGCGCACCCCGCACGAGGAGCCCAAGCCGTGGGAGATGCGCCCGTACCAGGCGCAGGCCGTCGACGGCTTCTGGCACGGCGGCTCGGGCGTCGTCGTGCTGCCCTGCGGCGCCGGCAAGACGATCGTCGGCGCCGGCGCGATGGCGAAGAGCGGCACCACGACGCTCATCCTCGTGACCAACACCGTCAGCGCCCGCCAGTGGCGCGACGAGCTGGTGCGCCGCACCACGCTCACCGAGGACGAGATCGGCGAGTACTCGGGCTCCCGCAAGGAGATCAAGCCCGTCACCATCGCCACCTACCAGGTGCTCACCACCAAGCGGAAGGGCGTGTACAGCCACCTCGAGCTGCTCGACGCCCGCGACTGGGGCCTCATCCTCTACGACGAGGTGCACCTGCTGCCCGCGCCGATCTTCCGCATGACGGCGGACCTGCAGGCGCGCCGCCGCCTCGGCCTCACCGCCACGCTGGTGCGCGAGGACGGCCGCGAGGACGAGGTGTTCAGCCTCATCGGGCCCAAGCGCTACGACGCGCCGTGGAAGGACATCGAGGCGCAGGGGTACATCGCGCCCGCCGACTGCGTCGAGGTGCGCCTCACGCTGCCCGAGCACGAGCGGATGGTGTACGCGACGGCCGAGCCGGAGGACAAGTACCGCCTCGCCGCGTGCGCGCCGGGCAAGAACCGCGTCGTCGAGCGGATCGTGGCGCAGCACCCCGACGACCAGGTGCTCGTCATCGGGCAGTACCTGGACCAGCTCGAGGAGCTCAGCGCGCACCTCGACGCGCCGCTCATCACGGGCGCGACGACGGTCCGCGAGCGCCAGCGCCTGTTCGAGGAGTTCCGCTCGGGCGAGATCAGCCGGCTCGTCGTGTCGAAGGTCGCGAACTTCTCCATCGACCTGCCGGAGGCGTCGGTCGCGATCCAGGTGTCCGGGTCGTTCGGCTCGCGCCAGGAGGAGGCGCAGCGGCTGGGGCGCGTCATGCGGCCCAAGGCCGACGGCCGGACGGCGCACTTCTACGCCGTCGTCGCCCGCGACACCGTGGACCAGGACTTTGCCGCCCACCGCCAGCGGTTCCTCGCCGAGCAGGGGTACGCGTACCGCATCGTCGACGCGGAGGACCTCGAGGCTCCCGACGCCGCGAGGTAGGCAGGTGCGACGACGGCGTGCGGGCATCCGCGCGTCGTCGCACGGTGGCCGCATGACCCGTTTCGGCTACACCCTGATGACCGAGCAGGCAGGCCCGAAGAGCCTCGTCGAGTACGCGGTGCGCGGCGAGCGGGCCGGCTTCGACTTCGAGGTCATGAGCGACCACTACTTCCCGTGGCTGGACGCGCAGGGCCACTCCCCGTACGCGTGGAGCGTGCTCGGGGCGGTGGCGCACGCGACCGAGCGCGTCGGGCTCATGACGTACGTGACCTGCCCGACGCTGCGCTACCACCCGGCGGTCGTGGCGCAGAAGGCGGCGACGGTCGGGCTGCTCTCGGACGGCCGCTTCACCCTCGGCCTCGGCGCCGGCGAGAACCTCAACGAGCACGTCGTCGGGGCCGGCTGGCCCGCCGTCGACGAGCGGCACGAGCTGCTCGCCGAGGCCGTGGAGATCATCTCCGTGCTGTTCACCGGCGACCTCGTCAGCTACCGGGGCGACCACTTCCAGGTCGACTCGGCGCGGCTGTGGGACCTGCCCGACGAGCCGGTCGAGATCGGCGTGGCCGTCTCGGGCCGGCAGTCGGTGGAGCACCTCGCTCCGCTGGCCGACCACCTCGTGGCGACCGAGCCCAAGTCAGGCCTGGTCGAGCGCTGGGACGCCGTGCGCGAGGACGCCGCGCTGCCGCCGTCGCGCAAGATCGGCCAGATGCCGATCTCGTGGGACCCGGACCGGGACGCGGCGGTCGCCCGCGCGCACGAGCAGTTCCGCTGGTTCGGCCTCGGCTGGCCCGTCAACGCGAACCTGCCCACCACGGAGGCGTTCGAACGAGCCACCGCGTTCGTCCGCCCCGAGGACGTCGCGGACGCGATCCCCTGCGGCCCGGACCTGGACGCGGTCGTCGAGGCCGCCTCCGCGTACTGGGAGGCGGGGTTCACCGACCTGGCGCTCGTGCAGATCGGCGACGAGCGGCAGGAGCGGTTCCTCGAGGAGGCGGCCGGCCCGCTCCTCGAGCGGCTGCGGTCGGCCGCCCCGGGCGACGTCGAGGCCTGACGCCGCCCCCGCCCGCCGGGCGCCGCAATTGCGCCGGATGCCCGCGCGCGACACGATCGGGTCGTGAATCCCCGTGTCGTCCCCGCTGCGCCGCGCCACGCCGCAGCGGCCGTCGGTGCCTGCGTGCTGGCGCTGCTGCTGGCCCTCGCCGGCGCCGCCGTCCTCGCGCTGAGCGCCTCCGCCGTCCCCCCGCTGACCCAGCTCGACAGCGAGATCACCGACCAGTCAGGGGTGCTCGGCGGCGACGAGGCGCAGGTGCAGGCCGCGCTCGACCAGCTCGCGGACGAGACTCCCTACCAGCTGTTCGTCGTCTACGTGGACTCGTTCGACGGCGCGGACGGCCCCAGCTGGGCCAACGACACCGCCACCAACGCCGGGCTCGGGGTCAACGACCTGCTGCTCGCCGTCGCCACGCAGGACCGCGCGTTCGGCGTGTCGGTGGACAACAACGCCGGCGTCACCGACGCGCAGCTCGAGCAGGTCGAGGAGGTCGCCGAGGACCACCTGCGCGACGACGACTGGGCGGGCGCCGCGATCGCCGCCGCGGACACGATCCGCACCGGCGGCACGACGTCGTCCGGCGGCGGTGGTTGGGGCGTCGCGGCCGCGGTGGGCGGCGTGGCCGTGGTGGGCGGGGTCGGAGGCTGGCTCTGGGTCCGGTCGCGCCGCAGGAACCAGGGCGCCACCGCCCCGGCCGGGCCGGGCGACCTGTCCGCCGTCCCGACGGAGGAGCTCGAGCGCCGCGTCGGCACCGCGCTCGTCGAGATCGACGACGCCCTGCGCACCTCTGAGCAGGAGCTCGGCTTCGCGCAGGCGGAGTTCGGCCTGGAGGCCACCCAGGACTTCTCGACGGCGCTCGAGGCCGCCAGGGCCGACGTCGCGCAGGCGTTCCACCTGCGCCAGCAGCTCGACGACGACGTGCCGGAGGACGAGCCGCAGCGCCGCCGGCTGCTCACCGGGATCCTCGAGCTGACCGACCACGCCGGGGCGTCTCTGGACGCGCAGACCGAGGCGTTCGACGAGCTGCGCGCCCTGCAGCAGCGCGCGCCCGAGCTGCTGGACGAGACGGAGCAGCGCGCCGGCGAGATCGAGGCACGCGTCCCGGTGGCGCGCGAGACGCTCGACGGGCTCGCGGCGTCGTACCCGACGTCGGCGCTCGCGTCCGTCCGCGGCAACCCCGACCAGGCGACCGCCCTCGTGGCGCACGCCCGCGACGCGGTCGCCTCGGGCCGCGCCGCGCTCACCGGCCGCACCCGGGCGGCGTCCGTCGCCCACCTGCGGGCGGCGCAGAACGCGCTCGGTCAGGCCGCGACCCTGCTCGACGCCGTCGACCAGGCGGGCGCGCAGCTCGCCACCGCCGGCGCCGACCTGGACAAGGGACTCGCGTCGATCGGCCAGGACGTGGCCGACGCCGCCCGCCTCGTGCCGGCCGGGGCGCCCGCCGGCGACGGCCCGGCGGCCGACCGTGCCGCCGTCGCCGCCGCGCTCACCGAGGCCGAGGCCGCGATGACCCAGGCGCGCGACGCCCGCTCCGGCGGCGACCCGCTCGCCGCGCTGCACCGGCTCACCGCGGCCGAGGCGGCCCTGGACGCCGCCCTCGCCCCGGCGCGCGAGAAGGCGGAGGCCGACGCCCGCGCCCGCGCCCTCCTGCGCGACACGCTCGGCCGCGTGGACTCCCAGGTGCGCGCCACGCAGGACTACGTCGCGACGCGGCGCGGCGCCGTCGGCCCCGAGGCGCGGACCCGCCTGGCCGAGGCGGCGCGGCTCGTCGCCGAGGCGCAGGCGCTCCAGGCGCAGGACCCGGCGGCGGCCCTCGAGCGCGCCCAGCAGGCCGAGCGGTACGCGCAGCAGGCGACGCAGCTCGCCGAGCAGGACACCTCGTCGTGGGGCGCGAACCAGGGCGGGCAGGGCGGCCCGAACGTCGGCGGCATGGTGCTGGGCGGCATCCTGCTCGACTCCGTGCTGCGCGGATCCGGCGGCGGCATCGTCGGCGGGTTCGGCGGCGGCTACGGCGGCCGACGGCGAGGCGGCGGCTACGGCGGAGGGTTCGGCGGCGGCCGCGGCGGAGGCGGGTTCGGCGGCGGCATGCGCAGCGGCGGGCGCGGCGGGAGGTCACGCGGCGGGCGCTTCTGACACCCCGACCGGGCGGGCGGAACCCGACCGCGACGGCGCACGTTCTGGCAGGCACACGACGACGGCACACCATCTCAGCAGGGCGACGGAAGGAAGCACGACCATGACGCAGAAGCAGAGCATCCTCGGGCGCATCAGCCAGCTCGCGAAGGCGAACATCAACGCGCTGCTCGACCGCGCCGAGGACCCGCAGAAGATGCTGGACCAGCTCGTGCGCGACTACACGAACAACATCGCGGAGGCCGAGCAGGCCATCGCCCAGACCATCGGCAACCTGCGCCTCGCCGAGCAGGACTACAACGAGGACGTGCAGGCGGCCAGCGAGTGGGGCACCAAGGCCCTCGCCGCGTCGCGCAAGGCCGACGAGTACCGCGCCGCCGGGAACACGGCCGACGCCGACAAGTTCGACAGCCTCGCCAAGGTGGCGCTGCGCAAGCAGCTCGACGCCGAGTCCGAGGTCAAGACGGCGCAGCCGATGATCGAGCAGCAGCGCGTCACGGTCGAGAAGCTCAAGACCGGCCTGGCCGCGATGAAGGACAAGCTGGGCGAGCTGAAGTCCAAGCGCGACCAGCTCGTCGCCCGCCAGAAGGCCGCGCAGGCCCAGCAGACCGTGCAGGGCGCGATCAGCTCGATCAACGTGCTCGACCCGACCAGCGAGCTGGCCCGCTACGAGGAGACCGTGCGCCGCGAGGAGGCCATGGCGATGGGCCAGGCGGAGGTCGCGGCGGCGTCGCTGGACTCCCAGTTCGCCGAGCTGGAGGCCTCCGACAAGGACATCGAGCTCGAGGCCCGGCTCGCCGCCCTCAAGGCGGGCAACGCGCCGTCGCCGCAGATCTCCCCGTCCACCGAGCAGTACTGACAAGCACCGAGCAGTACTGACGGACCACCGCCCCGAGGCATCGAGCGTGCTGAAATGCTCCTCAATCTGGCTGTTTGAGGAGCATTTC
>NZ_JBHVBO010000068.1:0-18973 GCF_042668085.1 Isoptericola sp. NPDC057391
ACTGCCCTCGCGAGGGGGTGGGAGAGTAGGACGCCGCCGGACACCCATTCACGAAAGGCCCACCCCACCCGGGGTGGGCCTTTCGCATACCCGGAACACCCCGAGGACCCGGTCGGGCCGATAGGCTCGTCGGGTGACTGGAGCACCGCACCTTCCCGCCACCGGACCGTCGCCCTCCTGGCGCGCCCAACACTTCGTGAGCCTGCTCGACTTCGCGCGGCCGTCCCTGGGCGTGGACGGGGCCGCCGGGTGGCTCGACGACGACGGCGCCGTCGACCCCGCACAACCCGCCCACCTGTGGATCACCTGCCGGATGACGCACACCTTCGGTCTGGGACACCTCCTCGGGGTCGAGGGCGCAGAGGCCCAGCTGGCCCGGGGGATCGCCGGCCTGTCGCGGACGCTGGCCGACGCCGACGAGGGCGGCTGGCTGGCCTCGCGAGGGCCGGGGGACGCGGTCGACGGGACCAAGCAGGCGTACGGCCACGCGTTCGTCGTCCTCGCCGGCTCGACCGGGACCCTGGCGCGGACCCCGGGCGCCGTGACGCTGCTCGAGGCGGCGCTGTCGGTGCTCGACCGCCGGTTCTGGGAGCCCGACCACCAGCTGCACCTCGACGAGCGGTCGCGGGACTGGGCCACGGTCGACCCGTACCGCGGGGTCAACGCGAACATGCACTCCGTCGAGGCGCTCCTCGCCGCGCACGACGCCACCGGCGAGAGCCGTTGGCTCGCTCGGGCGGAGGTCGTGGCCGACCGGGTGATCGGCTGGGCCTCGGACAACGGCTGGCGGATCCCGGAGCACTTCGACACGGCGTGGCGGCCGCAGCTCGAGTACAACGCCGACCGCCCGCACGACCCGTTCAAGCCGTACGGCGCCACGCCGGGCCACGGGCTGGAGTGGGCCCGGCTGCTGCTGCAGGTGGACGTCGCCGGCGGGACGCAGGGGCGGCGCGCCGACGCGGCGCGGCAGCTGTTCGACCGCGCCGTGGCGGACGGGTGGGACGGGCCCGGGGGCGGGTTCGTGTACACGACGGACTGGGACGGCAGCCCCGTCGAGGCGCGCCGCTTCCACTGGGTGGCGGCCGAGGCGGCCGCGGCCGCCGACGTCCTGCACCGCACGACCGGCGAGGCGCGCTACGCCGAGCTCGCCGACCAGTGGTGGGCATGGATCGACGCTCACCTGGTGGACCACGAGCGCGGCTCCTGGTTCCACGAGCTCGACACGGAGAACCACCCCTCCGGTCGGACGTGGATCGGCAAGCCCGACGTCTACCACGCGGCCCAGGCCGTCATCCTGCCGGACCTGCCCCTCACCGGGTCGTTCGCGGCCTCGGCCCTGGAGGCCGGGCCGCTGCTCGCCGGCGCACGCCTGGGGGCCGCGGTGCCGACGTCATGAGGATCTCTGCCAAGGCCGACTACGCGGTGCGGGCGGCGGCTGAGCTCGCCGCGTCCGACGGAGGGCCGGTCCCGGCCGAGGCCCTCGCCCGCGCGCAGCAGGTGCCCCACCGGTTCCTCGAGGCGATCCTCAGCGACCTGCGCCGCGACGGCATCGTCGCGAGCCGTCGGGGCGCAGGCGGGGGCTACGTGCTCGCCCGCCCGGCCGACAAGGTGACCGTCGCCGACGTCGTGCGCGCCGTGGACGGGCCCCTGGTGTTCGTCCGCGACGCGCGGCCCTCGGACCTGGAGTACACCGGCGCGGCCGCGTCGCTGCTGCACGTGTGGGTGGCGCTGCGCGTGAACGTGCGGGGCGTGCTGGAGCAGGTGACGCTGGCGGACCTCGCGGCCGGGAAGATCCCCGACGTCGTGCGCCGGCTCACCGAGCAGGAGTCGGCGTGGGTCAACCCCTGACCCTGACCTGACGCGCACCGCCTGACCGGCGCGGCCGCCGTCGGGCACGTCTCACCATGCAGACGCTTCCGTGAGACCGTTGAATCCGATAGAGCCGATCGGGTAACTTCGTCTCAGACGCGGCGGACAGGCTGCCGCGCCGAAACGGAGGGAACCCCCGTGCGGACACTCGTCCTCCTTGCCCTGGTGGGCCTCGGTGCGCAGCTCGTCGACGGCAGCCTGGGCATGGCCTACGGCGTGACCTCGACGACCCTGCTGCTCGCGATCGGCACCAACCCCGCGGCCGCGTCGGCGACCGTCCACCTCGCCGAGGTCGGCACGACCCTCGCGTCCGGCGCGTCGCACTGGCGGTTCGGGAACGTGGACTGGAAGGTCGTCACCAAGATCGGCATCCCCGGCGCGATCGGCGCGTTCGCCGGCGCGACGTTCCTGTCGTGGCTGTCGACCGAGATCGCCAAGCCGCTGATGTCGGTCCTGCTGCTGGGCCTGGGCCTGTACGTGCTGCTCCGGTTCACGCTCCGTGGGCTGCGCACGGACCGTCTCGGGCAGCCGCTGCGCAAGCGGTTCCTCACCCCGCTCGGCCTGGTCGCCGGGTTCATGGACGCCACCGGCGGCGGCGGCTGGGGGCCGGTGGGAACGCCCGCCATCCTCGCGAGCGGCCGCATGGAGCCGCGCAAGGTGATCGGCTCGATCGACACCAGCGAGTTCTTCGTGGCCGTGGCCGCGAGCCTCGGCTTCCTCTTCGGCCTCGGGACCGCCGGCATCAACCCGACCTGGGCCCTCGCGCTGCTCATCGGTGGCCTGATCGCCGCGCCGATCGCCGCGTGGCTCGTCCGCCTGGTGCCGCCGCGCGTCCTCGGCTCCGCCGTCGGGGGGATCATCGTGCTCACCAACGCCCGGACCCTGCTGAACCTCGACTCCGTCCCGGTGAGCGACGGCGTCCGCGGCCTCGTCCTCGGGGTCGTCGCGGTCGGATGGGCCGCCGCCGTCGTGTACTCCTTCGGCCAGCACCGCAAGGCGGTCGCGGCGGAGCGGGCCGAGGCCGCCGGGGAGCCGGAGGCGGCCGCGACCCCCGCAGCCTGACCGCCACCGGGCGCACGACGCCCAACCCTGCACCGCCACCGCACGTCACCCGGCGTGCGGTGGCGGTGTCGTGCCGTGCCGGTACCGTGGTGAGGCCAGGAGAACTGTGCGCCGGACCCCGCTGCACGGCACTGGGGGTGAGCCTCGATGTCCAGCACGCCCAACGACCCACCGCGTCGCGAGCTCGTCGCCCTCGCGGAGCTTCTGGGCGCCGGGAGCCAGCTGCTCGTCGGCCGGTACCGGGTCGACGTCGCCACGGGGGAGTGGTGGTGGTCGGACGAGGTCTTCCGGATCTTCGGGCGCGAGCCCGGCGCCGTCGTGCCGGGACCGGAGGTGCTGCGCGCCCACCTGCACCCGGACGACCGCGAGCGGCTCTCGCGGACGGCGGTGGTCGCGCTGGGCGCCGGGCGGCCGTTCTCGGGGGCCCACCGCGTCGTGGACGACCACGGGCGCACGCACACGGTCGTCGTCACCGGGCAGGGGCGGCACGGGAACGACGGCGCCTCGTCGCAGATCGTCGGCTACGTCATCGACGCGAGCCCGGTCGTGCGCGACGCGCTGGAGCGCGAGGCGCATCGCGCGGTCTCCCGCGCGTTCGTCGCCGCCGCGGCCGCCGAGCAGGCCAAGGGCGCCATCATGGCTGTCTGCGGCGTGGACGAGTCGGTGGCCACCGAGGTGCTCGCCGACGTGGGCGCCCAGGTGGGCGTCTCCGCCCAGTCGGCGGGGGAGCAGGTGATGAAGGAGCTCGCGCGACCCGTCGGGGACCGCGACGCCGCGCTCACGGCGGCGGAGGTGGTCCGGTCGGCGCCGCCCGCGAAGGACGCGGCGGACCGCCTGAGCCAGGCGCTCGCCGCCGTGCGACCGGTGGACCGGCCGCACGGCCACGACGCACAGCTCGCCCGCCGGCGCCCCCGCGCGAGCCACTGACAGGGCTCGACGGGACGCGGCGGCGAGCGTCGACCGCGGGCGGTCAGCGGCCGGGGACGAAGCGGGCGGCCGCGCGCACGGCGCCCTGGCGGGCGAGGCGCTTCGCGAGCACCGCGACGCCGCCCGATACCGCCGCGAAGGTGACGGCCTGGATGATGGAGAGCTCGTCGTCGTCCACGTTGGTGGGCGCCACGCTGCCCGTCGCCTTCTCCCAGACCACCCCGATCAGCTTCTGCGCGACCCACCCGGCGGCGATCGTCAGCACCACCGTGCCGACCTTCACGCCCAGCGGCTGCTCGGTGTCCGTCACGTGCTCTCCCTCGATAGGTCTCGGCGCGGCCTCGGCATGACCGCGCGTCGTCTCGCGTGCGTCCGCGACCGCCGGGCGGCGTCACGGCACGTCAGGCACGTCACACCCCGAGGCCGAGGACGGGACCACGGTAGCGCGGCGTCGACGGGTAGGCTCGTGGTGATACGACAGGGGAGCGCCCAGCGGCGCTGAGAGTGCGGACCGCCGCAGACCCTCGAACCTGATCCGGTTAGCACCGGTGGAGGAAGTCGGGAATCTCGTTCCCTGCGGACGTCAGCACCACGACGGTGCCGGGCGCCCGCAGGACCCCCTTCTCGCACCTTGAGGAGGACAGCATGAAGCTGAGGACCACGGCAGCGACCACGGGCGTCGTCGCGCTGCTGCCGCTGCTGGCGGCGTGCGGCGGCGGGACGCCGTCGGGCGACGCGAGCGGCGCGAGCGGCGCGGCGTCGAGCACGGTCACGCTCGTCACCCACGACTCGTTCGCCGTCTCCGAGGAGGTCCTGGCCGCGTTCGAGAAGGAGTCCGGCCTCACCGTCGAGCAGGTGGCCCCGGGCGACGCGGGCACGCTGGTGAACCAGCTCGTGCTCACCAAGGACGCGCCGCTGGGCGACGTCGTCTTCGGCGTGGACAACACCTACGCGTCGCGGGCCGTGGACGCCGGGGTGTTCGAGGAGTACCAGCCGGCCGACCTCGACCCGCAGGTCGCGGCCTACGCCCCCGACGACCTGGCCGGCACGCTGACGCCGGTCGACGTGGGCGACGTCTGCATGAACCTCGACGACGGCTGGTTCGCCGAGCACGGCGTCACGCCCCCGACCACGCTGGAGGATCTCGCGAAGCCGGCGTACCGGGACCTCACCGTCGTCACCAACCCCGCGACGTCGTCGCCCGGCCTCGCGTTCCTGCTCGCGACGATCGGGGCCTTCGGCACCGACGGCTGGGAGGCCTACTGGGCCGACCTCCGCGACAACGGCGTCAAGGTGGCGGAGAGCTGGGAGGACGCGTACTACGTCGACTTCTCCGGCGCCGGCGAGGGCGGTCAGCGGCCGATCGCGCTGTCCTATGCGACGTCGCCCGCGTTCACGGTGACCGAGGACGGGAAGTCCTCGACCACGAGCGCGATGCTCGAGACCTGCTTCCGCCAGGTCGAGTACGCGGGCGTGCTGGCCGGCGCCGAGAACCCCGAGGGCGCCAAGAAGCTCGTCGACTTCCTGACGAGCGCCGAGTTCCAGGCCGACGTGCCCGGCCAGATGTACATGTACCCGGCCGACCCGGACGTGGAGCTGCCCGCCGACTGGCAGCAGTTCGCGCCCCTGGCCGACGAGCCGTTCGAGGTGGCGCCCGCGGACGTCGCCGCGCACCGCGACGAGTGGATCGAGCAGTGGACGACGATCGTCGTCGGCTGACGCGCGGGGTCCACGCAGGCCGCTGGGGGGCCTGGCTCGGCTGGGGCGCCGCCGTCGTGCTCCCGCTGGGCTTCCTCGCGGTCTTCTTCGCGTGGCCGGTGGTGTCGCTCGTCCTGCAGGGGTTCTTCACCGAGACCGCGGCGGGGCGCGCGCTCGACCTGTCCGGCTTCGCGGAGGTGCTGTCCCAGGACCGCACGTGGCGGATCGTCGGGCAGACGCTGGCCCAGGCGCTCGCCGGCACACTGCTTTCGGTGCTGCTGGGGCTGCCCGGCGCGTACGTGCTGTACCGGTGCTGGTTCCGCGGTCGCACGCTGGTGCGCGGCCTCGTGACGGTGCCGTTCGTGCTGCCGAGCGTCGTCGTCGGTGTCGCGTTCCGCGCGCTCTTCGCGCCCGGCGGCCCACTCGGGTGGGCGCACCTGGAGGAGAGCTTCGCCGGCATCGTGCTGGCGCTGGTGTTCTTCAACTACGCGGTGGTGGTGCGCACCGTCGGCGGCATGTGGGAGCGGCTCGACCCGCGTGCCGAGCAGGCCGCCCGTGCGCTCGGCGCGACGCCCTGGCGGGCGTTCCGCACGGTGACGCTGCCGGCGCTCGGTCCGGCGATCGCGTCGGCCGCCGCGGTGGTGTTCCTCTTCTGTGCGACGGCGTTCGGCGTCGTCCTGGTCCTCGGCGGCCTGCGCTACGGCACGATCGAGACGGAGATCTGGACGCGCACCACCCAGTTCCTCGACCTGCGGTCGGCGGCCGTGCTGTCGGTGCTGCAGCTCGTCGTCGTCGCCGGCGCGCTGCTGGTCAGCTCGCGCGCGCGGGCGAAGCGGGAGCGGGCGCTGCAGCTCACGAGCGACAGCGTGTCCGCGCACCGGCTTCGGCTGCGCGCGGGCGCCGACGGCACGGACCTCGCTCCCGCGCTCGTCACCCTCGTCGTGGTCGCCGGGCTGCTCGTGCTGCCCATGGCCGGGCTCGTCACCCGGTCGCTGCGCGCCCCCGACGGGTCCTGGGGCCTCGACAACTACGTGGCCCTCGGCACCACCGGCGGGCGCAACGCCCTGACGGTCACCGTGTGGGAGGCGCTGGGCAACTCGCTGCGCACCGCGGCGTGGGCCGCGCTGATCGCCGTCGTCGTGGGCGGTCTCGTGGCGCTCGTCGTGTCGCGGCGCCCGCGGCGGGCGGGGCTGCGGCGCGCCGTCGGCGTGCTCGACGCCGCGTTCATGCTGCCGCTGGGCGTGTCCGCCGTGACGGTGGGCTTCGGCTTCCTCATCACGCTGGACAAGCCGCTCGGGCTCGACGTCGACCTGCGGACCTCCGGGGCGCTGGTGCCGATCGCCCAGGCGGTCGTGGCGATCCCGCTCGTGGTGCGCACCATGCTGCCCGTGCTACGTGCGATCGACCCGCGGCTGCGCGAGGCGGCCGCCACGCTGGGGGCGGCGCCCGGGCGGGTGCTGCGGACCGTGGACGGCCCGCTGGGCGCGCGGTCGCTGGGGCTCGCGATCGGGTTCGCGTTCGCCGTCTCGCTCGGCGAGTTCGGCGCGACGTCGTTCCTCGCCCGCCCCGACACGGCCACGCTGCCGGTGGTCATCTACCGGCTGATCGGGCGGCCGGGGGCCGAGAACTACGGGATGGCGCTCGCGGCGTCCGTGGTGCTGGCCGTGCTCACCGCGACCGTCATGATGGTGGCCGAGCGCCTGCGGGGCGACCGGCCGGGAGGGGAGTTCTGATGGAGCAGGGCCGCCAGACGACGGGGCTCGCCGTGCGCGACGCCGTCGTGCGGTACGGCGCCACGCGCCGCCGGCCGGGGTCGGTCGCGGTGGACGGCGTGACGCTCGACGTCGCGGCCGGCGAGATCGTCGCGCTGCTCGGGCCGAGCGGCTGCGGCAAGTCGTCGCTGCTGCGCGCCGTCGCCGGGCTGGAGCCGCTCGCGGGCGGCACCGTCTCGTTCGACGGCGCGGACCTCGCGGGCGTGCCCGTGCACCGCCGGAACTTCGGCCTGCTCTTCCAGGACGGTCAGCTCTTCCCGCACCGGGACGTCGGCCGCAACGTGGCCTACGGGCTCGAGACGCAGGGCGCGCCGCGCGCCGAGCGGGCCGCGCGCGTCGCCGAGCTGCTCGCCGACGTGGGCCTGGCCGGCTACGCGGGCCGCTCCGTCGCGACGCTGTCCGGCGGCGAGAAGCAGCGCGTCGCGCTGGCCCGCGCCCTCGCGCCGCGCCCGCGCCTGCTGCTGCTCGACGAGCCGCTGTCCGCCCTCGACCGCCGCCTGCGCGAGCGGCTCGCCGTCGACGTCCGCGACACCCTCAAGGCCACCGGCACCACCGCCGTCTTCGTCACGCACGACCACGACGAGGCGTTCACCGTCGCCGACCGCGTGGCCGTCATGGACGCCGGGCGGCTGCTCCAGGTGGACGCCCCCGACGTGCTGCTGCGCGCGCCGGCGAGCCCGCGCGTCGCGGAGTTCCTCGGCCTGGCGCCGGGCTCCGACGAGCTCGCCCGCGAGGAGGGCAGGCACGGCGCCGAGGTCCGCGACGAGGACGGCGTCGGCACGACGGCCGGCTGAGGCTCACGCCTCCCCGGCGTCGTGCACGAGCAGGGCGACCTGCGTGCGGTTCTCCACCCCGAGCTTGCCGAGCACGCTCGACACGTGCGCCTTCACGGTCGGGACGCTGAGGTAGAGCCGGGCGGCGATGTCGGCGTTCGACGCGCCGCGGCCCAGCTCGACGGCGACGTCGCGCTCGCGGGAGGTGAGGGCGTCCAGGGCGGCACGGGCGCGGTCGCGCGAGCCGTCCGAGCCGGCGACGGCGTCCATGAGGCGCCGCGCGACGTCGGGGGCCAGCACCGGCTCGCCCGCGGCCGCGGCGTGCACGGCGGCGGCGATGCGGGCCGGCGGCATGTCCTTGAGCAGGTAGCCCGCGGCCCCCGCGCGCAGGGCGCCCCCCACCTCCTCGGCCGTGTCGAACGTGGTGAGCACGACGACGGCCGGCGGCGCCGGACGGGCGCGGACGCGTCGGGTGGCCGCGATGCCGTCCACGCCCGGCATGCGCAGGTCCATGAGCACGACGTCGGCCGGGTGCGCGTCCAGCACGCCGGGGACGTCCGCGCCGTCGGCCGCCTCCGCGACCACCCGCATCCCGTGCGCGCCGTCGAGCATGAGCCGCAGGCCCGCGCGCACCAGCGCGTCGTCGTCGACCAGCACGATCCGCACGGGGGCGGCGGCGTCCGCCGCGTCGACGGGGTGGTTGTCCGGGCCCGGCCCGGGCGTCGTCGTCACACGTCCCACGGTAGCCAGGCCTCCACCGCGAAGCCGCGCGCCCCGACCGAGCCGCCGACCGAGCCGCCGGCCGTGCCGGCGTCGGGGCCGGCGACGAGCGTGCCGCCCAGCAGCGTGGCCCGTTCGCGCAGCCCGACCAGGCCCGTGCCGGTGCCGACGGCCTCCGGGGCGGCGGCGCCGGGTGCCGTGCCGTCGTCGACCACCCGCACCCGGACCTCGCCCGGGGCGGTCGCGACCGTCACCCGCACCGCGGCGCCCGGCGCGTGCCGGCGCGCGTTGGTCAGCGACTCCTGCACGACCCGGAACACGGCGGTCGCGACGGCGGCGGGCGGGGCCAGGTCGGGCGAGGCGTCGCCCGTGCGCTCGTACGTCACGTCGGTGCCGGCGGCGCGGGAGTCGTCCACCAGGCGGCGCACGTCGTCGAGGCCGGGCACGGGGCCGAGGGCATCGGGCCCGGCGCGCAGGAGCCGGATGACCTGCCGCAGGTCCTCGAGGGCGTCGCTCACGCCGGCGCGCACCCGCCCCGCCGCGGCGGCGAGCGCGGCCGGGTCGGCGTCCGGGCGGTACTCCATCGCGCCGGCGGTGGCGGCCAGGAGGGACAGCCGGTGCGCGAGGGTGTCGTGCATCTCGCGGGCGATGCGGGTGCGCTCGGCCAGGCGGGCCTCGGCGACCCGCCGCTCCTGCTCGGCCTCGGCCCGTCGCGCCCGGTCGCGCAGGGACCACAGCACGAGCGCGCGCTCGCGGCCGTACGCGCCCCACCCGAAGAGCGCGGCGTGCACCGCGACGTCGCACACGAGCCACCAGCCCAGCGGCAGGCCCACCGGCCGCCACAGCCCCTGGACGGCGTGCCCGAGCACGCCCGCCCCCGCGACCCAGGCCGCCGTGCGCATCGGGTACCAGCGCGCGACCTGCAGCGTGCCGACCGTCGCCGCGGGGGTCGCCGCCCCCGACACCGCGGCGAGGACCGCGAGGGCGAGCGCCGCGGGCACGCTGCGGCGCGTCATGAGCAGCGGGACGAGCGCGACCGCCGCGAGAGCGACGGCGACGTCGACGGCGGCCGGCACCTGCGGCGTCGTCCCGACGACGGCGCCGGTGTCCGGCGTGGCGGTCACGACCGCCGCCGTCGCGGCCGCCGTCAGGACGGCGACGAGCCCCCACGCGGTCCCGAGGACGACGCGCGGCACGGGGGGCGGGCCCTGGGCCGGCGGCGGGCCCGGGACGCCGGCCGGCGTCGTCGTCGCCGGGCCGGCGGCGGGCTGCGGGGTGGTGCCGGTGGACGTCATGACCGGGACGCTACGGCGGGGTGCCGCGCCGCGACACCGACCAAAGTCGGGGGTGGGCCCGACCGGGGACCGGGCGACGACCGACGACGGGAGGGCGCGCGGGACGCCCGCCGCGCGGGACGGTCGTCGTCCCGGCAGGGCGCCGGCTCGAAGGAGGGGACGACATGGACACGACGACGAACGACACCGGCCGCCACCGCACGACGGAGGCAGGCGCCCGGGGCAGCTCGACCGGCGGCCCGGGCGGGCGCACCTGGCGCGACCGGGCGTGGTGGAACCGCCCGCGGTCGGTCGTGGTGGGCGCGGTGCTCACGGGGGCGGTGATCTTCGGGTTCGGCACGCTGGCGGGCGTGGACCCGCAGGTGCGGGCCGGCTCGGGCACCCTCGAGGTCACGATCCCCCTGGTGATCGGCACGAGCCTCGCGGCCGCCCTGGGCGGCTGGGGCGTCCGCTCCCTGCTGCTGCGCCGCCCGGGCGGCGGGCGCACGGCGTGGCTGGTGCTGAGCGGAGCCGTCCTGCTCGTCTCGCTGCTGGGTCCGCTGGGGGCCGCGAACGCCGGCGCGACGGTACTGCTCCTGCTGGAGCACCTCGCCGTCGGCGGCGTGATCATGCTGGGCCTCAGCGGGGCGGGGCCTCGGGGCGCCAGAGCGGCGTGACGACGTCGCGGGCCGCGAGCATGAGCGCGAGCAGCGGGCCGCGCTGGCGCTCGAACGCGGCCCGGTCCACGAGGCCGCGGTCGAGGCGGCGGTGCAGCATCGCCAGCTCGGTCGCGGCCTGCTGGTAGTCGCGCATCGCGCGGGCCGGGCCGGGGCCGCCCGCGGCGCGGACCTGGGCGCGGGCCCGGCGCCGCCGCGCCAGCGACGTGAGCATCACGACGTCCGGCAGGGCGACGGCACCCAGCGGGCCGTACTGCGGCAGGTGCTGCCCGACGAGCGCCACGATGCGGGCACGGTCGTGGCGCACGACGACGAGGAGCCCGACCACGATCGCCAGGCCCAGCAGGTACGCCGCCACGACGGCCTCGAGGCCGAGCGACGCGGCGCCGTTCCACAGCGCGTGGTACGTCATGGCGCCGAGCAGGCCGAGGAGCACCGGCCACACCCGGGCCCAGCCGCGCGGGGCGAGCGCCGCCGTCGCGATCCCCAGGCCGGTGAGGGACGTGCACAGCGGGTGGATCAGCGGCGACAGGAGGCCGCGCGCCACGAACGTCGCGGCCAGGCCCTCCGGCCCCGCCACCGTGTAGTAGTGGATGTTCTCGACCGTGGCGAAGCCGAGGCCCACCATCGAGCCGTAGATGATGCCGTCGGTGGGGCCGTTGAGCTCGTGCCGGCGGAACCAGAGCATGCCCACGAGGACCAGCGCCTTGAGGCTCTCCTCGACGACGGGGGCGGTGAGCACCGCGGTCGCGACGAAGCCCTCCTCCTGGCCGAGCAGCGGCGTCCACAGCAGGGTGAGCCCGGCCGTGTTGATCCCCATCGCGACCAGCACCGACACGCCCGCGCCCCACAGGAACGCGAGCACCAGGGCGTCCGGCGGCTCCGGCTCGAGGCGGTCGAGGGCGAGCACGCCCGCCAGCAGCAGCGGGAGCGGGAGGAGGGCGAGGAACAACCCCTCGAGGAACGTCGGGCCCTCGGCCGACGTCACGACCAGCGCGGCGAGCAGGCACGCCGACGACACCGCGATCGTCACGATGACGCCCACCGACGGGCGGCGCGTGCGCCGCCCGTCGAGGATCGCGCGAGGGTCCAGGGCCGGCATGGCCACCGATCCTAGGGGTCGTGTCAGGCGCGGTGCTCCCGGTAGTAGCGGATGAGCGCCTGGGTCGAGGAGTCCTGCGCGGCCAGGGCGGCGTCGTCGCCCGACACGGCGGGCGCGATCTCCAGCGCCAGCTTCTTGCCGAGCTCCACGCCCCACTGGTCGAAGCTGTCGATGCCCCACACGACGCCCTGCACGAAGGTGATGTGCTCGTACAGCGCGACGAGCTGGCCCAACACCGACGGGGTGAGCGCCGGCGCGACGATCGACGTCGTCGGCCGGTTCCCGGAGAAGACGCGAGCGGCGACGATCTCCTCGGGCGTGCCCTCCGCGCGCACCTCGTCCGCCGTCTTGCCGAAGGCGAGCGCCTTGGTCTGGGCGAAGAAGTTCGCGAGGAACAGCTCGTGCACGTCGGCGCCGGCGGCCACGGCCTTGCCGTCGCCCTCGTCGTCCTTGAGGGGATAGGCCGGGGTGGCGACGGCGATGAAGTCCGCCGGGATGAGGCGCGTGCCCTGGTGGATGAGCTGGTAGAAGGCGTGCTGGCCGTTGGTGCCCGGCTCGCCCCAGAACACCTCGCCCGTCTGGGTGGTGACGGGGGAGCCGTCCCAGCGCACCGACTTGCCGTTGGACTCCATCGTCAGCTGCTGCAGGTAGGCCGGGAAGCGGTGCAGCTGCTGCGCGTACGGCAGGACGGCGTGGGTGTGGGCGCCGAGGAAGTTGCCGTACCAGACGTTCAGCATGCCCATGAGGACGGGCACGTTGGCCTCGAACGGCGCGGTGCGGAAGTGCTCGTCGACGGCGCGGAAGCCGGCCAGGAGGTCGCGGAAGACGTCGGGGCCGAACACGATCGCCAGCGACGTGCCGATGGCGGAGTCCACCGAGTAGCGGCCGCCCACCCAGTCCCAGAAGCCGAACGCGTTGGCCGGGTCGATGCCGAAGTCGGCCACCTTGTCGAGGGCGGTCGAGACCGCCACGAAGTGCGCCTTGACGGCGGCCTGCTTCGCGTCCGGGTCGTCCTCGATGACTCCGGCGGCGATGAGGCTCTCCCAGAGCCAGGCGCGGGCGAGCCGCGCGTTGGTGAGCGTCTCCAGCGTGCCGAACGTCTTGGAGGCCACGACGAACAGCGTGGTCTCCGGATCGAGGTCGGCCGTCTTCTGCGCGACGTCGGTGGGGTCGATGTTGGAGACGAACCGGGCCTCGATGGCGTCGGCGCCGGTGCGGACGTACGGCTTGAGCGCCTCGTAGACCATGACCGGGCCGAGGTCGGAGCCGCCGATGCCGATGTTGACCACCGTGCGCACCGGCTTGCCGGTGATGCCCGTCCACGACCCGTCGCGGACCTGGTCGGCGAAGGCGCTCATCTTGGCGAGCTCGGCCTGGACGTCGGCGTCGACGTCCTGCCCGTCCACGACCAGCGGCGGCTGGGTGCCGGGGGCGCGGCGCAGCGCCGTGTGCAGGACGGCGCGGTCCTCCGTGACGTTGATGTGCTCGCCCGTGAACATGGCCTCGATGCGCTCGGGCAGGTGCACCTCGTGCGCGAGGCGGACCAGCAGGTCCAGCGTCTCGTCCGTGGCGAGGTTCTTGGAGAGGTCCACGTGCAGGTCGCCCGCGACGTGGGTCATGCGCGCGGCGCGGCCGGGGTCGGCGGCGAACCAGCCGCGCAGGTCGCCCCGGAACTCCTGATAGTGGGCGTACAGGTCGCCCCAGGAGGTCGTGGTGGTGGGATCGACGGGGGAGGAGGTCATGAGGGCCACGGTACTGACCGCCCGGCCCGGTTGCGCGGCCTGTTCACGCTGCCAGGATGACCAGCAGCCGGGGACGGACCCGGACGTCGTTGGGGAGGACGCATGGCGAATTTCACGGTCTGGAAGTTCGACGACCCGGGTGCGGCCGACCGCGCCTTCAAGGCCGTCAAGGGCGGCGAGGCGGACGGTCTGGTGACGGTCGTCGACCATGCGGTGGTCAGCTGGCCGGAGGGCGCGACGAAGCCCGAGACCCACGGCTCGCACGACGACACCGCCAAGGCCTCCGGCTGGGGCGCCGTGTGGGGCCTGCTGCTCGGCGCGCTGTTCTTCCTGCCGGTCCTGGGGGCCGCTGCCGGGGCGGTGATCGCCGGCATCACCCGGTCGCTGTCCGACGTCGGGATCACGGCGAAGGATCTCGAGCAGATGAAGAAGGAGATCGTGCCCGGCACGTCGGCCCTGTTCATCGTCACCGAGCCGATCGACCCCGACCGCCTGGCGGAGCGGCTGCACGGCGTCGACGCGACCCTGGTCAGCACCAACCTCACCGACGCGGAGCGCCGGAACCTGCTGGAGGCCTTCGGGCAGTGAGCCGGGTCAGTGCGGGAATCGAGCGTGCTGACTTGATCCTCACCACGGCGGTTTGAGGATCAATTCAGCACGCTCGATGCGCGAGAGGCGGGTCAGGCCGGCTGCCAGCGGTTGCCCCACCGCCGGGTGAGCGTGCCGCCGAAGGTGTCGGCCAGCGCGTCGACGCGGTCGTGGACGGCGTCGGCCACGCGGTGCGCGGCGGCGTCGTCCTCCGCCGTGAAACGGACCGTGATGCGCGCCCGGCCGCGCACCACCCCGACGTCGTACGCCTCGACGGTGACGAGCTGGCGCGCCGCGTCGGCCGCGGCGGGCAGCACGTCGGCGGGGTCGACGCCCGGCTGCAGCAGGCCGACGGCGAGGCTCACGCGGTAGGAGGGCACCCGGCGATCCTGTCATCCCCACGGGCACCGTCTCGTCACAGGTCGCCCCGGTCGCGGACACCTGCGCCCCCGTAGACTCGCGGCCGTGACTGCCGACGCCTCGACAGACCCTGTGCCCGTGCCCTCCGCTCTCCAGGACGCCGCCCCTCGTGGCGTCGCCCTGGAGATCGCCGTGCAGGACGTCGCGGGGGCGCGCGTCGCCGCGGCCGGCGGCGCGGACCGCATCGAGCTGTGCGCGGCGCTCGCCGGCACGGGCGGCCTCACCCCCTCGGCCGGCATGGTCGCCGCCGTCGCCGACGCCCTGCGCGGCACGGGCGTCGGCGTGCACGTGCTGGTGCGCCCGCGCGCCGGGGGCTTCGTGTTCGCGGCCGACGAGGTCGACGTGCAGGTGCGCGACGTGCGCGCGGTGCTCGACGCCGGCGCGGACGGCGTCGTCGTGGGCGCGATGACGGCGGACGGCGAGGTCGACGCCGCGGCGCTCGCGGCCTTGGTGGCCGCCGCCGACGGCGCGGAGGTGACCTTCCACCGCGCGATCGACCAGGTGCCAGACCCGGTCGCCGTCCTCGACGTCCTCGCGCCGGTGGGGGTGCGCCGCGTCCTCACCTCCGGCGGCGCCGCGCGCGCCGGCGAGGCCCTCGACGTGCTGGCGGCGCTCGCCGCGCGCGGCCGAGAGCTCGGCGTGCAGATCATGGCCGGCGGCGGCGTCCGCGTGGACGACGTCCCCGCCCTCGTCGGCGCCGGCGTGCAGGGCGTCCACCTCTCCGCCAAGCGCACCGTGGCCGCCGACGGCGGGCCCGGGGGCGGCGGCGCCGGAGGCTACGACGTCACCGACCCCGAGGTCGTCGCCGCGACCCGCACCGCCCTCGACGCCGCGCTCGCGGCGGCGTCCGACGCCGGGGCGGGCGCGTGACCGGCCTCGCGCAGGCCGCCGCCGTCGCCGCCTCCGCGACCGACCCGGCGGAGGGGTACGACGGCTTCATCGGCTGGGTGCTCGGCCTGATGACCACGCTCGGCGAGGTCGGCGTGGGCGCGGCCGTGCTCGTCGAGACGTTCGTGCCGCCCATCCCGTCCGAGGCCGTGCTGCCGGCGGCCGGCTTCCTCGCCTACGACGGGCAGATGAACGCCTGGCTCGCCATCGTCGCCGCCACGGTCGGCGCCGTCGTCGGCGCCTGGATCTGGTGGTACCTGGGCCGGCTGCTCGGCCGCGACCGCACCCGCGCGATCGTCGACGCCATCCCGCTCATGGACGGCTCCGACTTCGACAAGGCGGAGGCGTTCTTCGCGAAGTGGGGACGCGTCGCCGTGCTCGTGGGGCGCTGTGTGCCGCTCGTGCGCAGCTTCATCTCCATCCCCGCCGGCATCGAGCGCATGCCGTTCTGGTCGTTCACGCTCTACACGGCCATCGGCTCCGGCGTGTGGAACGGCATCTGGGTGGGGCTCGGCTACGCCTTCGGCCCCGCCATCGAGCCTGTGCTGGAGCAGTGGAGCGGCATCATCTCCGACGCCGTGCTCGTCGTCATCGGGCTGCTCGTGCTGTGGTTCGTCGTGGTGCGGCTGCGGCAGCGTTACCTCGCGCGCCGCGGCCCGCGCGAGCCGGAGCACCGGCACGGTCGTCCGCGCTGACCGCCCCGCGAGGAAGTCCGGGTCGCGCCGAGGTAGTTCAGATCACCGCGAGGTAGTTTCGGATCCCGCGAGGTAGTTCGGGCCCCGAGGTCTCGGGCGAGCCAGTCGTCCGACGTCGATGGAACTACCTCGCCGAGTGTTCGACTACCTCGCGGTGAGCTGAACTACCTCGGCGGGGGCGCCGTGGAGGCGCGGACGACGAGCGACGTGGGCAGGCGCAGGTGGCGCTCGCGGGCGGTGCCCTCGAGGAGGTCGAGCACCATGCGCAGCGCCTCGGCGCCCATGCGGTGCAGGGGCTGCGCGACGGTGGTGAGCGGGGGAGCGCTGCCCCACGACTCGGGGATGTTGTCGAAGCCGACGACGGACAGGTCCTCGGGGACGCGCAGCCCGAGCTCGCCGGCCACCTCGAGCACGTGGATGGCGGACAGGTCGTTGGCGGCGAACACGGCGGTGGGGCGGTCCGGCCGGTCGAGCAGCGTGCGCACGGGCGCGTCGGCGAGGTCGGGGCGGTAGCCGCCCACCTTGATGAGGAGGGGGTCGACGGCGATGCCGGCGCCCTCGAGCGCCTGCCGGTAGCCGAGCTCGCGGAGCCGGGCGGACTCGAGGTCGGCGCGGCCGCCGAGGTGGGCGATCCGGCGGTGGCCGAGGTCGATGAGGTGCTCGACGGCCTCGCGCGCGCCGGTGGTGTTGTCGGAGTCGACGGTGGGGGTGCCCTCGGGCCCGGTGTGCGGGTCGACGGCGACCACGGGCACGGGGGAGTCGGCGGACATCACCATCGTCGGCGTCACGACGATCGCCGCGTCGACGAGGGTGCCGGCCAGCCGCGACAGCGACCGTCGCTCCCAGCCCGTGCGCGCGCCGCCGTCGGTGCGGCCCGCGTAGGCGAGGAGCTCGTATCCGGTGCCGTCGACGGCGGCGGAGATGCCCTTGAGCAGCTCGGTGGAGTACGGCTCGAACTCCGCGACGAGCACGCCGACGACCCCGGTGCTGCCACGACGCAGGCTGCGGGCGACGAGCGAGGACTCGTATCCGAGCTCCTCGACGACCGCCAGGACCCGTTCGGCGGTCGTGGCGGCGACGCCGTAGCGGTTGTTGACCACCTTGGAGACGGTGGCGACGGAGACCCCGGCGACACGCGCCACGTCAGTGATGGTCACACGCGGGGTCGGTCGGGGGCTGCTCTCCACAGGTCGACAGTATGCCGCGGCGGACGGTCCGGGGACGATCCGGCCCGAGCGCTCCTCGCGGTTGCGAAATCGTTATCGAAAACGATTGACGGATCGTCGGCGGCGCGGCGAGGCTAAGTCGTGGCAGCGCCCGTGGACCAGCGGGCGTCGACGCCGTCGCGGGGCAGCTCCCTGATCGGCCGGCATTCTCGACGAGGAGGATCAATCATGAAGATGCGTCTGCGGAGGTCGCTCGCGGTCACGACCGCCATGGTCTTGGGAGCGGGCGGCCTGGCCGCGTGCTCGGGCGGGGACGACGGCGGGTCCGGGGAGGACGGCGGCCCGGTGACGCTGACCGTCTGGCACAACTCGACGACGGGCCCGGGCAAGGCGTACTGGGAGGAGGCGACGGCGGCCTACACCGAGGAGAACCCGGACGTCACCTTCAAGATCCAGTCGATCCAGAACGAGGACATGGACGGCAAGCTGCAGACCGCCGTCAACTCCGGTGACATGCCGGACGTCTTCATGGCCCGCGGGGGCCAGAAGCTGGCGGACATCGTCGCGGCCGGCAAGGTGAAGGACCTGACGGGCTCGATCAGCGACGACGCCGAGAGCTCGATGGGTGCCGCGCTGTCCGCGTTCGTGGTCGACGGCAAGAACTACGCGATGCCGCTCGCGGTGCTTCCCGGCGGCATGTTCTACTCGCAGGACCTGTTCGACGAGGCGGGCATCGCGGAGACGCCGACCTCGATCACCGAGCTCGAGGCCGCCGACGGCAAGCTCAAGGACGCGGGAATCGAGCCGATCGCGCTCGGGGCCAAGGCGGCCTGGCCCGCCGCGCACTGGTACTACTTCTTCGCCCTGCGCGAGTGCTCGCAGGAGACCATCGAGAACCTCTCCAGCAACCCGGACTTCTCGGACGAGTGCTGGCTGCGGGCCGGTCAGGACCTGGAGGACTTCGCGGCCACCGAGCCCTTCCACAAGGGCTTCCTGACCACCGACCCCCAGGAGGGTGCAGGGTCGTCGGCCGGGCTCATCGCCAACCACAAGGCCGCGATGGAGCTCATGGGCGGGTGGAACGTCGGGGTGATCGCGTCCCTGACCCCGGACGAGAAGCCGCTGGCCGACCTCGGCTGGTTCCCGTTCCCGGAGGTCGAGGGCGGCGAGGGCGACCCGACCGCGATGATGGGCGGCGTCGACGGGTTCGCCTGCTCGGAGGACTCCCCGTCCGCGTGCGAGGACTTCCTGAACTTCCTCGCCACGAACGACCAGCAGGAGAAGTACGCCGAGGCCTACCAGACCATCCCGGCCAACCAGGACGCCCAGGGCGCCGTCGCCGACCCGGCTCTGGAACCGATCATGGAGGCGTACAACAACGCCGCCTACGTCAGCACCTGGCTGGACACCGTGCTCGGCCAGAACGTCGGCAACGCGCTCAACACGGCCGTCGTGGAGATGCTCGCCGGCAAGGGCGACGCCGCGGGCATCGTCGCGACCATGGAGTCGGCCGCAGGCCGTGGGTGACGACTGATGTCCGACTCCCAGGTCCTGGCGCCTGAGGGTCCCTCGGCCGTCGGGGGCGGCAGCACGCCGCCCC
>NZ_JBHVBO010000069.1:0-18683 GCF_042668085.1 Isoptericola sp. NPDC057391
GTCTCGCGACCGGGCGGGGGTTTCTGCTCGGCTCAGCCCGCGTCGGGGGTGTCGACGGCGCCGCCGTAGCGGCGGTCGCGGCGGGCGAACTCCTCCACCGCGCGCCACAGGTGCCGCCTGTCGACGTCGGGCCACGGCTCCGGGAGGAAGACCATCTCGGCGTACGCGGCCTGCCAGATCATGAAGTTGGACGTGCGCTGCTCCCCGGACGAGCGCAGGAACAGGTCGACGTCCGGCAGGTCGGGCTCGTCGAGGTAGCTCTGGACCGTCTTCTCCGTGACGCGCGCCGGGTTCAGCTTGCCCGCCGCCGCGTCGCGGGCGATGGCGGCCGCGGCGTCGGCAATCTCCGCCCGTCCGCCGTAGTTGACGCACATCGTCAGCGTGCAGCGGTCGTTCTCCCGGGTCATCTCCTCGGCGACCTGCAGCTCCTTGATCACCGATCCCCACAGCTTCGGCCGGCGGCCGGCCCAGCGGATGCGCACGCCCCACGACGACATCTCGTCGCGACGCCGCCGGATGACGTCGCGGTTGAAGTTCATGAGGAACTTCACCTCGTCCGGCGACCGCTTCCAGTTCTCGGTGCTGAACGCGTACGCGGAGACGTGCTTGACGCCGATCTGCACGGCGCCGGCCACGACGTCGAGCAGGGACTTCTCCCCCTGCTTGTGCCCCTCCACGCGCGGCAGCCCGCGCGCGTTGGCCCACCTGCCGTTGCCGTCCATGACGATCGCCACGTGGTTCGGCACGAACTGGGCGGGGATGTTCGGCGGCGTCGCGCCCGAGGGGTGCGGGTAGGGCTCGGCGTACTCGCCGGACGAACGGGGCATCAGGTCTCTCTCTCGGTGTCAGGCGCGCTCGATCATGCGCAACGAGCGCAGCGTGCGCTCCAGGTAGTACTGGGAGTAGGCGGCGACGAGGCCCGAGGCCTCGGTGCGGTGCCGCTGCTCCGCGGCGTCCGCCGTCTCCCAGTCGCCGCCGAGCAGGGCGCCGAGCAGCGCGAACGTCTCCGGCGCGGGGGCGGTGGAGCCGGGCGGCCGGCAGCGGGAGCACACGGCCCCGCCCTGGCCCACGGAGAACGCGTGGTGCGGCCCCGGCTCGCCGCAGCGGGCGCAGTCGGTGAACGACGGCGCCCAGCCGGCGACGGCGAGCCCTCGCAGCAGGTAGGAGTCGAGCACCAGCCCCGGCGCGTGCGCGCGCTCGGCCAGCGCCCGGAGCGCGCCGGCGAGCAGCCAGTACTGCTGCACGGCGGGCTCGTGCTCCGCGGCGACCAGCCGGTCGGCGGCCTCGAGCATCGCCGCGCCGGACGTGTACAGCGCGTAGTCCTCGCAGATGGCGCGGGCGTACGGGCCCACCGTCTCCACCTGGGTGACGGTGTCGAGGTTGCGCCCGGAGTGCAGCTGCACGTCGACCACCATGAACGGCTCCAGCCGCGCGCCGAAGCGCGACGACGTGCGCCGCACCCCGCGCCCGACCCCGCGCACCTTGCCGTGCTCACGGGTGAGGAACGTGACGATCCGGTCGGCCTCGCCCAGCTTGTGGGTGCGCAGCACGATCGCGTCGTCTCGGTACAGGGGCACGGGCCCATTCTCTCAGCCCCCACCCACGAGAGTTGTCAGAGCCACGACGGCGTATAGCCCTTCCTGACTCTGACGACTCGCGGGGAGCCGGAACTGTCAGAGCCACGTCGGGCACAGCCCGACGTGGCTCTGACAGGTTGCGGGAGCGGGTCAGCCGCGGGCGGCCCGGTTCACGGCGGAGACGACCGCCTTGAGGGACGCGGTCGTGATCGACGGGTCGATGCCGACGCCCCACAGGACGTCGTCGCCCACCTGGCACTCGACGTAGGCCGCGGCGGTGGCGTCGCCGCCCTCGGACAGGGCGTGCTCGGCGTAGTCCAGCACCCGCACGTCCACGCCGACCTTCGAGATCGCGTCCACGAACGCGGCGAGCGGCCCGTTGCCGGTGCCCTCCAGCGTGTGCTCCACGCCCTGGTCGAGGACGTCCACGGCGAGCGCGGTGGCGCCGCCCTCGGCCGACGTCGTGCGGGTCTCCCGCAGCCGCAGGCGCCCCCACGGCTCCAGGCCGCGCGGGTCGTGGACCTCGACGGGCAGGTACTCGTCGCTGAAGATGCGCCAGATGTCGGAGCCGGTGACCTCGCTGCCCTCCGCGTCGGTGAACCGCTGCACGACGCCGGAGAACTCGATCTGCAGCCGGCGCGGCAGGTCCAGCGAGTGCTCGGTGGACAGCAGGTACGCGATGCCGCCCTTGCCGGACTGCGAGTTCACGCGGATGACGGCCTCGTACGACCGGCCCACGTCCTTCGGGTCGATCGGCAGGTACGGCACGCCCCAGGTGAGCTCGTCGACCGGCTTGCCCTCCGCCTCCGCGCGGGCCGCCATGTGCTCGAAGCCCTTCTTGATCGCGTCCTGGTGGGAGCCGGAGAACGCCGTGAAGACGAGGTCGCCCACGTACGGGTGCCGCTCGTGCACGGGGATCTGGTTGCAGTGCTCGACCGTGCGGCGGATTCCGTCGATGCCGCCGCCGACGGTGAAGTCGATCTGCGGGTCGACGCCCTGGCTGAACAGGTTCATGCCGAGGGTCACCAGGTCGACGTTGCCGGTACGCTCGCCGTTGCCGAACAGGCACCCCTCGATGCGGTCGGCGCCGGCCTGGTAGCCGAGCTCCGCGGCGGCGACGGCGGTGCCGCGGTCGTTGTGGGGGTGCAGCGACAGCACCACGTGCTCGCGGAAGGCGAGGTTCCGGTTCATCCACTCGATCGAGTCGGCGTAGACGTTCGGGGTGGCCATCTCGACGGTCGCGGGCAGGTTGACGATCACCGGGCGCTCGGCCGTGGGCTCCAGCACCTCCAGCACCTCGTTGCAGATGCGGGCGGCGAACTCGAGCTCCGTGCCGGTGTACGACTCCGGCGAGTACTCGTAGTACACCGTGGTCTCGGGGATGGTCTCCTCGAGCTTGCGGCACAGGCGCGCGGCCTGCAGGGCAATGTCGACGATGCCGTCCATGTCGCTGCGGAAGACGACCTCGCGCTGCAGGATCGACGTCGAGTTGTAGATGTGCACGATCGCCTGCTTGGCGCCCCGGATGGCGTCGTAGGTGCGCTCGATGAGGTGGTCGCGGCACTGCGTGAGCACCTGGATGACCACGTCGTCGGGGATGCGTCCGGTGTCGATGAGCTGACGGACGAAGTCGAAGTCCGTCTGCGACGCGGACGGGAAGCCGACCTCGATCTCCTTGTAGCCCATCTGCACGAGCAGGTCGAACATCCGCAGCTTGCGCTCGGCGTCCATCGGCTCGATCAGCGCCTGGTTGCCGTCGCGCAGGTCGACGGCGCACCAGCGGGGGGCCTTCGTGATGCGCTTGTCGGGCCAGGTCCGGTCCGGCAGGTCGACGACGATCTGCTCGTGGAACGGAAGGTAGCGCGTGTACGGCATCCCGGAGGGGCGCTGGGGGTTGGCGCCGGCGATGCCCTGGGGGTGATGGTTCTGCATGGTGTCGCGTCCTTCGGTGGGGGCTCGGTGACCGACGTCCCGGGTGGGGTCGTCGGTCATGACCAGTCGGCCGGCGCGCCACAACCTCCGCGACGGGGGTCCGGCCTTAGAGGGCCCCGCCGCGGCACCGAAGGAGAAGGCTCACCGTGCGCTGCACGCTGCCACCGTACACCTTCGTCAGGGCATCGCCTGAGGCGTCCAGGATCCGGCCGGACGCCCGCCTTGCCGCAGCGTATTGACCTAGCGCCGGGAGCGCAGCGCGGCGTCCACGGCGGGGTCGCCGAGGGCGCCGAGCCAGTCCAGCAGCGCCGGGTACGTCGAGGGGTTCGCGGCCACGTACGAGCGCAGGTGCGGCGCCTCCGCCGAGATCCGCGCGAGGTCCGCGAGCGGCGTCGACGGGTCCATCGCCTGGGCGACGGACCAGCCCGGCGCCTGCGCGGGCGCCGCCTGCACGGGCGGGAGCACCTGCGTGGAGTCGGGCGCCTGGACGGCCCGCACGGGCTCCATCTGCTGGGTCGCGTCGACGGGGCGGGCGGCCGGGCGGGGCGCGGCGTCGGACGGCGCGGGCTGCGAGGGGGCGGCGTCGGACGGCGCAGGCTGCGAGGGCGCGTGGGCGGCCGGCGTGGCCCCTGAGGGCGCCGGGTCGGACCGCTCGGGCGCGACCGACACGGGCTCGACCGGGTGCTCGACCGTCCCGGGCTCGGGTGCCTCGGGCTCGACCGCCTCGGGCGCCGACGCGACGAGCGCGCGGACCGACGGCGGCACGAGCAGGACGGCGAGCGCGACGGCCGGCAGACCGAACGCGACCAGCAGCTCCTCCACGTTGGACTGCGTGCCCAGGCCGGCGCGCGCGACGACGATCACCAGCCCGAGCACGACGATCACGCACGTGGCGCCGACCGCTGTGGCGTGACCGGCGCGCGGGTCGCGCGCGAGCGAGCGCCGCGCGGCGACCGCCACCCCCACCATCAGCACGCCGACGACGAGGCGCAGCACACGACCCACGCTCACGCCGTCGGCCACGATCAGCAGCAGCGCCACGAGGGCGACGAACGCCGCGACCAGGGCGACCAGGCCCAGGGCGCGCAGCGCGACGGCCACCCAGCGCGCCGCGCGGACGTCGTCGGGCTCGTCCGCGGTGGCCGCGGCGTCGTCGACGATGCGGCGCGCCGTGACCCCCGCGACGACCGGGAGGAGCAGGAGGCCGAGGCGCTGCTCGTGCACGCTCTCGAACCACGGGTCCACGTTGCCCCCCGCGAAGAGCACCAGCTCGAGCGCGACGGCGCCGCCCAGCGCCAGCAGCACGTAGCCGGAGGCGAGGTCGCCCGAGCGCAGGTACGTGCCGACGGTGAACCACAGCACGCCCAGCACCACGAGGGCGTTGAGGAGGCCGACCACGGACACCGCCCAGGGAGCGCCCTGCACGAGCGCCGCGACCGGGGTGGCCAGGGTCCCGACCGCGACGACGCCCGCCACGACCGCGGGGGTGTGCACCCACCGCGGCGCGGCCGCGAGCGCGGCGCCCGCGAGGCCGACGGCGAGCCCGGCGCCGACGCCGCCCGCGGCGTCCGCCGGGGCGAGGGCGTCCAGCACCAGGTACACGACCGCGACGACCGCGTAGGGCACGCAGGCGAGCGCCACCGTGCGGCGCGAGGTCAGCACGTCCCACGACGACGGGCCGACGCCGCCACGGCGCAGGTACGGGGCGGCGACCGCGAGGAGCGCGAGGACGGTCACCAGCACGATCTCGAGCCGGTCGCTGCCCCGGTGGGCGTGGTCCCACGGCAGCGGGAGGGCGACGAGCAGCGCGAACGCGGCCACCACGTCGCGCACGAGCTCCCGGACCGTCACACCGCCGAACGGCGAGCGCTCCTGCTCGGGGGCGTCGAGGGTGTCGGGGTCGGTCATGCGTGCGTCTCCAGGGCTGGGATCCGAAGGGGACCGGGCCATCGTGCCCCCGCACCCGTTTCTACCCGACGCCGGCCCTCCGCGTCGTCTCCCGCGCGGACGGGTCGGTCACACCGTCGCCGCTCCCCCACACGGTGCGCACACGCCGCCCTCAGATGCCGAGCTGATACACGCCCCAGTACGCCAGGGTGCCCAGGAGCGCGAGCGAGCCCGCCAGGGTGCACCAGAAGGTCAGCACCGCGGGCCAGCCGCGCGCGACGACCACGACGTCGGCCCCCGCCCGGCGCTCCGTCCGGGCGTCGGCCACCCGCCGGATCACCAGCGCGGCGGCGACCGCGGTCGCGACCCCGAGGAGGCGCACGGCGATCCAGCCGCCCTGCACGACGAGGTCGTCGCGCTGGTAGTCGAGGGCGAGGCGCGCCACCGCCAGGAGGTACACGACGAGGGCGACCATCGTCGCCACCGACCCGAGGCCGAGCCCGAGCAGCGACGACCGGAGGCCGCGGGCGAGGCGAGGCGCGGCGACCGACGACCGCCGTAGGACCGCGCGGCGCACCAGCGCGTGGACGCCCCACACCAGGGGGCCGACCAGCAGCAGCGCGGCGCCCGCGATCACCGCCCCCACCACGATGTCCCCGTTGCCCCACCACCGCGGCTGCGGGACGGCGGAGGCGAGGTAGAGCTGGTTGGGCGTGTCCCCGGCGATCCGCGGCGCCGCGTCGGCCGTGGCCGGCATCCCCTGGACCCAGGTGGCGACGTCGCGCGCGAAGTCCGGGTGCAGGTGCATGCCGCCGTCCACCGCCACGTTGATGCCGTGGTTGGCCCCGGCGTAGTAGCGCACGGTGACCGGGGCGTCGTCGCCGTTCACCGCGGTGTCGGCGATGACCTGCCGGGCGCCCTGCTCGATCGGCATCGACGGGTCGGCGGTGCCGTAGACCACGAGGACGGGGGCGGTCTGCTGCTCGAGCCACGGTCGGACGTCGAAGTCGGCGTACTCGAAGCCGCCCCCGGGCAGCTGCATGCCCACCGCGCGCGGGATGGCGCGGAAGACCTGCTCGGGCACACCGGTGTTGCGCAGGTAGCTGTCGACCGCGAACGCGGCCTGCTGGCGGGGCGGCACCACCGGCGCCGACACGAGGATCGTGTACGCGATGGTCGGGTCCTCCGCCTGCATGACCGGCACGATCCAGGTGCCCTCCGACTCCCCGTAGACGCCGACCTGCTCGGGGTCGACGCCGTCGATCGTGCGCAGCAGGTCGACCGAGTGCTGGTAGTCCGCGGCCATCGCCACGTAGTCCCGGTCCCGGGTCGTGTAGGTGTCCAGCCGCTTGTCGGGCACGAGCGTCACGACGCCCGCGCTCGCGAGGGCGGTGGCCGACTCGGTGAAGGCCTCCGTGGACTTGCCCGTGCCGGCGCCGTGCACGTAGACGACGCCGGGCCGGTCGGCCAGCAGGGCGCCGTCGTCGCCCAGCGGCTGGCGCAGCAGCCCGCCGACGACGGTGCCCTCGAGCGGGATGGTCACGGCCGTCTCGCGGACCTCGAACTCGCCGACCTCGCCGAGGTCGGTGCCGGGGGCGACGCCACCGATCGCGGTGTCGTCGGTGGCCGGGACGAGATGGTCCGTCACGGGCACCGGGTCCCACTGCGGGCCGGCCACCGCCCCGGTCAGTGCCAGGCCCACCAGGATCGCCGCCGTCGTCGCAATAGTCCGGAACACCACGCAGCGATGCTACTCGGCGCGGTCGGCCGGGACGGCAGGGAATTCCCCCGCGACCTCGGGGGACGTCCCCCGGGACCCGGGGCCCCCGCCCGCGTGCCGTCAGAAGCCGAGGCGCTGCAGCTGCTTGGGGTCGCGCTGCCAGTCCTTGGCCACCTTGACGTGCAGGTCGAGGTACACGCGGGTGCCGAGCAGCTTCTCGATCCCCTTGCGGGCGCTGGTGCCGACCTCCCGCAGCCGCGACCCGCCCTTGCCGATGACGATCGCCTTCTGGCTCTCGCGCTCCACGAACAGGTTGACGCGCACGTCCAGGAGCGGCGGCTTCCCCCGCTCGGGGTCGCCGGTGCCCTCGCGCTCGAGGATCTCCTCGACCACGACGGCGAGCGAGTGCGGCAGCTCGTCGCGGACGCCCTCGAGCGCGGCCTCGCGCACCAGCTCGGCGACCATGACCTGCTCCGGCTCGTCCGTGAGCTCTCCACCCGGGTAGAGCTCGGGCCCGGCGGGCAGGTGCGCGACCAGCACGTCGGTCAGCTCGTCCACCTGGTACCCGTCGCGAGCGGACACGGGCACGATCGCCGACCAGTCGCGGTCGACCGAGCGGGCGAGCTCGTCGACGGCCAGGAGGTGCTCCGCGAGGCGCCCGCGGTCCACGAGGTCGGACTTCGTGACGACGGCGACGACGGGCACGGCGCGCCGGCCCTCCATCAGGGGGGCGAGCTGGGAGGCGATGTACCGGTCACCGGGGCCGATCTTCTGGTCGGCCGGGAGGCAGAACGCGATGACGTCGACCTCGCCAAGCGTGTCCTGCACCAGGGCGTTGAGCCGCTCGCCGAGCAGCGTGCGCGGGCGGTGCAGGCCCGGGGTGTCGACCAGGACCAGCTGGGCGTCGTCCCGGTGCACGATGCCCCGGATCGTGTGCCGCGTGGTCTGGGGGCGCGCGGACATGATCGCGACCTTCTCCCCCACCAGCGCGTTGGTGAGCGTCGACTTGCCGACGTTGGGCCGCCCCACGAGGCAGGCGAAGCCGGAGCGGTGGGTGTCGCCCTCGTCGTGCGGTCCGACGACGGAGGGATGGTGGCGCTCGGTGGTCATGCGTGTGCTTCCTTCTGGTCTGGCGGCGTGGCGTGCTCGCCACCCGCTGCTGGGTCGTCCTGGTCGTGGGCGGAAGGGATCGTGCGGCGCACCCGGAGGGTGGCGAGCTGCTTGCGGCGGCCCTCGACGCGGTCCGCCACGAGGTGCAGCCCTCCGACGTCCGCCGTCGCGCCCGTGAGCGGCACCTTGCCGAGGGCCTTGGCGAGCAGGCCGCCCGCGGTGTCCACGTCGTCGTCGTCGAGGCGCAGGTCGAACAGCTCGCCGAGCTCGTCGACGGGCATCCGCGCGGAGACCAGGAACGTGCCGTCGCCCAGGTCCTCCGGCTCGAGCTCCGGGGCGGTGTCGTGCTCGTCGGTCAGCTCGCCGACGAGCTCCTCGATGACGTCCTCGACGGTGACGAGCCCGGCGATGCCGCCGTACTCGTCGACGACGACGGCGATGTGGGAGCGGGAGGCCTGCATCTCGCGCAGCAGCTCGTCCGCGGGCTTGGACTCCGGGACGAAGACGGCGTCCCGGGCGACCTCCACCACCGGACGGTCCGCGGCCGAGGGCTCGTTCTCCAGCACGCGGGCGACGTCCTTGAGGTAGGCGACGCCCACGAGGTCGTCCACCTCCTCCCCGACGACCGGCACGCGCGAGTACCCCGAGCGGAGGAAGAGCCGCATGGCCTTGCGCAGCGGCGTCGTCGCGGCGACCGTCACCATGTCGGTGCGCGGCACCATGACCTCGCGGGTCAGGGTGCCGCCCAGCTCGACGACCGACCGGATGAGCTCGCGCTCGGCGTCCTCGATCGCCTCGTTGTCGCGCACCCGCTCGGCGACCTCGCGCAGCGCGTCCTCGCCCGGGTCGTGCTCGCCGTCGCGCTCCGGCGCGCGGCCGTTGCGGTCGGACGTGCGGTCGGTGAGCCACGCGGCGCCGCGGTGCACGGCCGACAGCGGGCCGGCGAGCGCGACGAGCACGGGCAGCGGGCGGCGCAGGCCGAGCGCGCGCGGGCTGAGCCGGACGAAGACGACGCCCGCCGCGAGCCCCACCACGCCGGCGACGAGCAGCACCTGCCACCAGGTGTCGAACCAGTCCGCGATCATCAGCGTCGCGGCCGCGAGCGCCACCGTCTCGGCGAAGACCCGCACCAGGGCGAACGCCGCGACCGCGGCGGGCGGGTCCACGACGAGACCCTGCACGGCGCGCAGCCGGGCGAGGCGGGTGCGGCGGGCCGTGGCGGTGAGGTCCTCGGACGTCTCCGCCTCGACGACGGCGTCCGCGACCGAGGTGCGCGTGATCCGCAGCACCGCGGCCTCCCCGGCGGACAGCATGCCCGCCAGCGCGAGCGCGACCGCCGCCACGAGCGCCAGCAGCAGCTCCGGTCCGTCCATCAGGCCACCGCCCGGTCCGTGGTCGCCGTCACCGGCCGGCGAGGAAGGTGAGCAGGAGGCGACGCTGCAGCGCGAACATCTCCTTCTCCTCCTCCGGCTCGGCGTGGTCGTACCCGAGCAGGTGCAGGATGCCGTGCGTGGTGAGCAGCAGCAGCTCCTCGGCGGTCGAGTGCCCCGCCACCGTCGCCTGCTGGGCCGCCACCTCCGGGCAGAGCACGACGTCGCCGAGCGTGCCCGGCGGCGTCTCCTCGCCCTCGCGGCCCGGCCGCAGCTCGTCCATCGGGAAGGAGAGCACGTCCGTGGGGCCCGGCTCGTCCATCCACTGCACGTGCAGCTCGGTCATCACGGCGGTGTCGACGAACATGATCGACAGCTCGCTGCGCGGGTGCACGTGCAGCGTGTCCAGCACGAACCGGCCGAGCGCGGCGAACTCCGCCTCGTCCACCTCGACCCCGGACTCGTTCGCGACCTCGATGCTCATGGGCGCTCGCCCCGTCCACTGGCCGCAGCCTCGATGCTCACCGGCGTGCCCCTCGCTCCTGCGGGCCGCGGCCCTGCCGTCCCTGCCCCTGCTTGCCCTGACCCGGGCGCGCCGTGGCGACGTCCCAGCGCGCGTACGCGTCGATGATGTCGCTCACCAGCTTGTGCCGCACCACGTCCGCCGAGGTCAGCCGGCAGAACTCGACGTCGTCGACCCCGGTGAGGATGTCCTCGACCACCCGCAGGCCCGACGTCGTGCCGCCGGGCAGGTCGACCTGCGTGGCGTCGCCCGTGATGACCATCGTCGAGCCGAATCCCAGGCGCGTGAGGAACATCTTCATCTGCTCGGCGGAGGTGTTCTGCGCCTCGTCGAGGATGAGGAAGGAGTCGTTCACCGTCCTGCCCCGCATGTAGGCCAGCGGCGCCACCTCGATCGTGCCCGCCTCGATGAGCCGCGGGATGGCGTCGGGGTCCATCATGTCGTGCAGCGCGTCGTACAGCGGGCGCAGGTACGGGTCGATCTTGTCCGACAGGGAGCCGGGCAGGAAGCCGAGCTTCTCCCCCGCCTCCACGGCCGGGCGCGTGAGCACGATGCGGTTGACGCGCTTGGCCTGCAGCGCCTGCACGGCCTTGGCCATCGCGAGGTAGGTCTTGCCGGTGCCCGCGGGGCCGATGCCGAACGTGATGGTGTTGGCGTCGATCGCCTCGACGTAGCGCTTCTGCCCCACCGTCTTCGGCCGGATCGTGCGGCCGCGGCTGGACAGGATGTTGAAGGTGAGCACCTCGGCCGGGCGCTGCACGGACGCGGCGGTGAGCATCTGCACCGACCGCGCCACCACCTCGGGGGTGAGCGGCGTGCCGGACTCGACCACCTCGACCAGCTCGTCGAGGAGGCGGGAGACCAGGGCGACCTCGCCGGCCGGTCCGCTGACGACGATCTCGTTGCCGCGGGCGTGCACGTCGACGCCGGGGAAGCCGTCCTCCACGGCCCGCAGCACGGAGTCCCTGCTGCCCAGCAGCGCCACCATCGGCACGTGCGGCGGCACCACGATGCGGTGCTCGGTGGACCGTTCCGCGTGCGCGCCGGGCGTGCCGGGGGCGGTGTGGGGTGTCGATGTCATAGGCCGGCTGCCGCCGGGGCCCTCCTTCGGAAGACGGTGCGAGGACGGTGCTCAGGACGAGCTGAGGACTCGAGTCTATCGAGGCTCGGCGGACGGGACAGCGGATTTCAGGCGGGCGTCCAGCCCAGCTGGGCGCCCGCGAGGACGTGGCCGTGCACGTGGAACACGCTCTGCCCGGCGCGCGGGCCGGAGTTGAAGAGGAACCGGTACTGGCCGTCGGCGAGGTCGCCGGCCACCCGGTCGGCCATCGCCACCACCTCGGCGAGCAGGGCCGGGTCGGCCGCGGCGAGCGTCGCGACGTCGCCGTGGTGCTCCCTCGGCACCACCAGCACGTGCACGGGCGCCTTCGGGTCGATGTCCCGGAACGCGATCACGCGGTCGGTGCTCGCGACCACGTCCGCCGGCAGGTCCCCGGCGACGATCTTGCAGAACAGGCAGTCGGTGCTGGGCGCGCTCGTCATGCCCCGGACGTTACCGCGCACCGTGGCCGCGTGCCGTCGGTCCGGGTCAGGCCCAGCGCCCGAGCCGTTCGCTGAGCAGCGCGACGGCGACCGGCCCGGCCGTGGACGTGCGCAGCACGTGCGGCCCGAGCCGCGCGGTCACCGCGCCGGCCTCCTCGAGCGCGGCGACCTCCGCGTCGGAGATCCCGCCCTCGGGCCCGACGACGACGAGCAGCGCCGGGGCCTCGACGGGCCCGCCCGCCGACGGCGTGGGGAGCGTGACGTCCGCGAGCGCCGTCGTGGCGTCCTCGTGCAGCACGACGGCGGCACCGCCCGCGGCGACCGCCTCGCGCACGCGGCCGGCGAGCTGACGCGTGGTGACGGGCTCCGCCACCGGCGGCAGGCAGGCGCGCCGCGCCTGCTTCACCGCGGAGCGCACGGTGGCCACCCACTTGGCGCGGGACTTCGCCGCGCGCTGCCCGCGCCACACGACCACCGACCGGTCGGCCTGCCACGGCACCACCGCGTCGACGCCGACCTCGACCGCGGCCTCGACTGCCAGCTCGTCCCGGTCCCCCTTCGCGAGGGCCTGCACCAGGGTCAGCACCACGCCCGGGGCCGCCTCCGTGACGACCTCCTCGACGCGCAGACGCACCTCCCCGCCCTCGACGGCGGCGACCACGCAGCGCAGCCGCGTGCCCGCGCCGTCGACGACGTCCAGGCGCTCGCCCGGACCGCGCCGCTGCACGACGCCCGCGTGCCGCCCCTCCGCGCCGTCGAGCACGTAGAGGTCGCCGGGCCCGAGCGCGCCGAGCGCACCGCCGTCGGCGAGGAACACCGGCGCGCTCACGGCGTGCTCCCTCCCCGAAGACCCCTCGCCCTCACGTCAGCGGCCGCTCAGCTTGTCGCGCAGCCGCGAGAACACGCCCGGGTGCGCGGCGGAGAGCCGCGGCTCGGGCCGCTCCTCGCCGCGCAGCGTGGCCAGCGAGCGCAGCAGCTCGGTCTGCTCGTCGTCCAGGCCGGTGGGCACCTGGACCTCGACGTGCACGTTGAGGTCGCCGCGACCGCCGGCGTGCAGGTGCCCGACGCCCAGGCCCTTGAGCGTCACGACCTGCCCCGGCTGGGTGCCCGGCCGCAGGTCGATCTCCTGCTCGCCGTCCAGCGTCTCGAGGTCCAGCACGGTGCCGAGCGCGGCCGCCGTCATCGGCACCTGGAGCGTGCAGTGCAGGTCGTCGCCGCGGCGCACGAACGTGTCGTGCGGCTTCTCGCGGATCTCGACGTACAGGTCGCCCGCGGGGCCGCCCCCGGGGCCGACCTCGCCCTGCGAGGTGAGCTTGATGCGCGTGCCGGTGTCGACGCCGGCGGGCACGTTGACCGTCAGCGTGCGGCGCGAGCGCACCCGACCCTCGCCGGAGCAGTCGGCGCACGGCTCCGGGATGACCGTGCCGAAGCCCTGGCAGGCGGCGCACGGCGCCGTCGTCATGACCTGGCCGAGGAAGGAGCGCGCCACGCGCTGCACGTTGCCGCGGCCGTGGCAGACGTCGCAGGTCTTGAGGTCGGTGCCGGGCCGGCAGCCGTTGCCACCGCAGGTGCCGCACACGACGGCGGTGTCGACCTGGAGCTCGCGCTTGGCGCCGAACGCCGCCTCCGCGAGGTCGATGTCCATCCGCACGAGGGCGTCCTGGCCGCGGCGGGCGCGCGGCACGGGCCCGGCGGGCTGGCCGCCGCCGCCGAAGAACGTCTCGAAGATGTCTTGGAAGCCGAAGCCGTTGCCGAAGCCGGCGCCCGCGCCGCCCGCCGGCGAGCTCGGGTCGACGCCCATGTCGTACTGCTGGCGCTTGTCCGGGTTGGACAGCACCTCGTAGGCGCGGGCGACGTCCTTGAAGCGTTCCTCGCCGGCCTCCCCGGCGACGTCGGGGTGCAGCTCGCGGGCGAGCTTGCGGTACGACTTCTTGATCTGCTCGGCCGAGGCGTCGCGGGGGACGCCCAGGATCTCGTAGTAGTCGGTCACAGGTCTCTCTTCGGTGACGTGTCGGTGACGTGCACGGTCAGGTCGGCTGGTTCAGAGGGTGCCGCCGCGAGGGCGGTCAGCCGGGCAGCACCCGGGACAGGTAGCGGGCGACGGCCCGCACGGAGGCGATCGTGCCCGGATAGTCCATCCGGGTGGGGCCGATGGACCCCAGGATCGCCACGGTGTCGCCGTCGCCGCCGTAGCCGGAGGCGACGACGGAGGTCTCCGCGAGGCCGTCGAGGCGGTTCTCGTGCCCGATGCGGACACCGACCCCGCCGCCCCGGCCGACGGGCTCGGCCGCCAGCTCGGTGAGGAGCCCGAGCAGCACGACCTGCTCCTCGAGCGCCTCGAGCACGGGGCTCAGCCCCTGCTCGAACCGCATCTCGGCCCGGGCGAGGTTGGCGGTGCCGGCCAGGACGATGCGGTCCTCGCGCTGCGCGCCGAGCGTGTCGACCACGAGGTCGGCGATGCCGCGGGCCAGCGGCGCCAGGGCCGCGTCCACCCCGGCCACGACGCGCGCGAAGGCGCCGGGCAGGTCCGCGAGCCCCTTGCCCGCCGCGGCGGCGTTGAGTCGCGCGCGCAGCTCGCTCAGCGTGCCCTCGTCGAGGGCGCCGGGGGCGGGCTCCGGGCCGGCGGGGGCGTCCACGGCGACGACCGCGGGCTCCGCCCCCGGTCCGGCGCCGACGTCGAGGAACCGCTGCTCCACGCGGCCGGCGTCGCTGATCACCACGACCAGCAGCCGCGCGCCGCCCACGGGGACGAGCTCGAGGTGGCGGAGCCCCGCGAGCCGCAGCGACGGGTACTGGACCACCGCGACCTGGCCGGTGAGCTGGGCGATGAGCCGCCCGGCACGGCCGAGCACGTCATCCATGTCGATCGCCTCGGACAGGAACGTCTCGATCGCCCGGCGCTGCGGGCTGGTGAGCGGACGCACCTCCGCGAGCCGGTCGACGAAGAGGCGGTAGCCCTTGTCGGTCGGGATCCGGCCGGCGGAGGTGTGCGGCTGGGCGATGTACCCGGCCTCCTCCAGCGCCGCCATGTCGTTGCGGATCGTGGCGGGCGAGACCCCGAGGCCGTGCCGCTCCGTGAGCACGCGCGACCCCACGGGCTCGCGCGTGTGGACGTAGTCCTCCACGATCGCGCGGAGCACGGCCAGGCGGCGTTCCTCGCTCACGGTCCTCCTCGGGTCGGGTCGGGTCCGGACGGGTGGCGCCGAACCCTTAGCACTCTCAGGTCCCGAGTGCCATCCTACGCGGGCTCGCCGACGGTCCGCGGGACCCGGCCCCGACACGCCGGACCGACCGCCCGAGCGCGCCGTCCCCGCCCGCCGCGCCGCCCGTCGTCCCGCGCTGAGGTACTGCAGCGACCGTCTGAGGTACCCCGCCCCGCGAAGATCCGGCACCTGACCGATCCGTCCGGCTACCTCAGGAACCCAGTCTGGAACCACCGGCGGACGTCCGGACCGGACGACGCCGAGCGGAGAAGGAGACCGGTGATGAACGAGTACCTGTACTACGACGAGTTCCGCGCCCGGCAGGCGGACCTCGAGGAGGCGGTGCGCCGCGAGGCGGAGGCACGGACCGCCGCACGGCGGGCACGTCGCGCCCGCCGTCGGACGACCGCGCGCCGTCGTCGCGCGACCCACCGCCCCTGGGAGCTGCCCGCCGGTCTGGTCCGGCCCTGGCCGCAGTGACCGCCACCCCCGACGCCGCGGCCTCCCGGACGGGCGCGGCGGCATCCCCTCCGGCCTGGCACGATGGCGACGTGCCCACCCCCACCGCCCCCTCGCCGCTCGTCGGCCGCTCCGCCGAGCTGACCTCCCTGCGCGAGGCGTACGCGGATGCCCGCGCAGGCTCGGGCGGCGTGGTCGTCGTCGGTGGCGAGGCGGGCATCGGCAAGACGCGTCTCGTGGCCGAGTTCCTCGCGGAGGTGGGCGTCGGCGAGGCTGCCCCGCTGGTGCTGCACGGGCAGTGCGCCGACTCCGGCTCGGGCCCCCTCCCCTATGCGGCGCTCACCGGCGTCCTGTCGGACGTCGTCGACGCGCTCGGCCCGGAGGCGACCCTCGCGGCCGCGGGCCCCGCCGCCGACGCGCTCGGCGTCCTGGCGCCCCGCCTCGTGGACGTGCGGCGCGACGTCGACACCGGGCGCCTGCCCGAGGTGCTGGCCGACCTCGCCACCACGCTCGCGGCCGACCGCCCCGTCGTCCTCGTCCTCGAGGACCTGCACTGGTCCGACGACGTGACCCGCACCGTGCTCGCCCGGCTGGCGCGCACCGCGCCCGCCACCACCCTGCTCGTGGTCGCCACCTACCGCAGCGACGACGTCGGGCGGCGCCACCCCCTGCGCACCACCCTGGCGGAGCTGGACCGGTCGCGCCTCGCGACCCGCGTCGAGGTGCCGCGGCTCGACGCCGCCGAGGCGACGCGGTTGTTCTCGTCTCTCGTCTCGAGGCGTCCCGACGCCCCCGACCTCCCCGGCGTGGTGCTCGGCGAGCTCGTGGAGCGTAGCGAGGGCGTGCCGTTCTACGCCGAGGAGCTGGCCGACTTCGCCGGCGACGCGCTGCCCGACTCGCTGCGGGAGCTGCTGCTGCTGCGCTACTCCTCCCTCAGCGACGCCGCCCAGCGCTTCTGCCGCACCGTCGCCGCGGCGGGCCAGCGGGCCCCGCACGAGCTGCTGGTCGCGATGCTCGGCGAGGGCGGCCTCGACGACGCCGAGGCGGCCGCCCGGGAGGCGGTCGACGCGCACGTGCTCGTGGCGGACGCCGACGGCTATCGCTTCCGGCACGCGCTCATCCAGGAGTCCGTCGACGCCGAGCTCCTGCCCGGCGAGTCGCGCCGGCTGCACGCGGCGTGCGCGAGCGCGCTCGAGGACGGCGATCGCACGCTCGCGCGGATCGCGGCCGCGGCCGACCACTGGTGGCGAGCCCGCCTGCCGGACCGCGCGCTCGCCTCCGCGGTCGAGGTGGTCGCGGTCCCCGAGACCTACGGGCAGGCCGCCTCCGCCGTGGTCGCCGCCGCCGGCGAACGCGCGCTCGAGCTCTGGGAGCTGGTGCCCGACGCCGAGAGCGTCGCCGGGTTGCACCGCGCCGCCCTGCTGCGTCACGTGTCGGTCGCCCTGCAGGACGCCGCGCAGATCGACCGCGCGGCCGGGCTGGCCCGCGAGGCGGTCTCGGACTGGCCCGCCGGCGACCCCGCCGGCCGGGCCCAGGCGCTGTCGACCCTCGCCCACATCCTCGGCAAGGCGGGCGACCCGGACTCGGACGCGATGCTCGACGAGGCACTGGCCCTGCTGCCGGAGGACGACCACGCCGGCCGGGCGCCGCTGCTCCGGCTCAAGGCACGGAACGCGATGATGGACCACCGCCACGACGAGGCGATCACCACCGCCGGAGAGGCGCTCGCGGCCGCGACGGCGGTCGGCGACCACCAGAACGCCTCCCTGGCCCTCAACCTGCGCGCGATGAGCCGCCTGGACAACGGCGACCTCGACGCCCTGGACGAGCTCGAGCGCTCCCACGAGGTCGCGGGGGACGACTGGCGCGCCCAGTGCCACTACTACACGAACGCGTCGGACATCCAGCTCAAGCTCGCCCGGTTCGCCGAGGCGGAGCGCCTCGCCGGCTCCGGCGCCCGGATCGCCCGCGCCCTCGGCGCGGGTTGGGCCACGCGCGCGATGCTGGAGGGGAACATCGCGGAGGCGTGGATCGGCTCGGGGCGGTGGGACGACGCGGCGGCGTGGTACGAGCGGTCGGTGCCGCTCATCGACCTCAGCGACTACTCCGTCTACCTGGGCGAGCGGTGGACCTGGCTGACGATGTGGCGCGGAGACGTCGACGCCGCGCAGGCCCGCGCCCGGGCGCACCGGGCGACGTGGCGGCGCTTCGGGCGCGTCGAGGAGCAGATCCGGGCCCGGGTGTCGGCCACGCTGGCCGAGCTCGCCCTGCTGCGCGACGACCTGGACGACGCGCTCGACCTCGTGAGCCTGGCGATCGCCCCGGGCGCGCTCGGCCCGTACTACCGGCTCACGACCCTCGCCGTCGCCGCGCGCGTGCTCGACCGCGCCCGGCGGGCCGGGCGCGAGGTGGACGTCGCGCCCTACCGTGCGGCGCTCGAGACGTGCACCCTGTGGCCGACCTACCCGACGTGGGCGGCCCTCTTCGCCGCCGAGCTCGGCGACGGCTCGTGGGAGGCCGTCGTCGCCGCCGACGGGCCCGTGCACCTGCGGCCGTACGCCCTGTACCGCGACGGCGCCTCGCTGCTGGAGGCGGGCGACCGGGCCGCGGCGCGCGAGCGGCTCGACGCCGCCGTCGAGGCGGCGGACGAGATCGGCTGCGGCCTCGTGGGCGACCAGGCGCGTGCGCTGCTCGACGGCGCGGGCCTCGGCCGCGGCACCGGCCGCGCCCGGCGGCCCGACCGCGCGCTCACCGACCGCGAGCGCCAGGTGCTCGCGCTCGTCGCCGAGGGCCTGACGAACGGGCAGATCGCCGAGCGGCTGTTCATCAGCCGCAAGACGGCGTCGGTGCACGTCTCCGCCATCCTGCGCAAGCTCGGGGTGTCCACCCGCACCGAGGCGGCGGTCGTCGCGCGCGAGGACCTCGCCTGACGTCGCCCGACGCACCTGTACACATGCCCTGAGCAGTCGTGTACGGACGGCCGGGCGCCCTCCTCCCTAGCCGTGTCACGACACCCGGCTGGAGGACATCATGGATCCGCACGTGTACGACATGCTCTTCGAGCGCCGCCAGGAGGAGCTCGAGCGCGAGGTCGCGCTGCGCCGCCTGGCGCACGAGCTCCGCGCCTCGCGCCGCGCGCTCCGGGACGCTGTCGCGGGCACGGAGCCGTCGGGACCGGCCGATCCGGCGGAGCCCCGGCGCCGGCCCGCGGTGCCCCCGCTGCACCGACCGCGGCACGCGTGAGCGAGGCACGCACACACCCCACGGGCCACCACAAAGATCACCACCCAGGTCACCACGCCACGCACCACCGCCCGCGCGCCGCCCGGCTCCGACCGGGCGGCGCGCGGCGCGTGTCGG
>NZ_JBHVBO010000070.1:0-18482 GCF_042668085.1 Isoptericola sp. NPDC057391
TCCTCAAACTGGTCGCTTGAGGATCAATTCAGCACGCTCGACGGTCCTCCCCTGGGGCGCGGTCCGCCGTCGGCGAACCTCGTTGACCGGGGCAGCCGGTCGGGTCTTGGCTGACGGCATGAACACCACGCCTTCGCTGGACCCGGAAGAGCTCCGCAAGGTCGCGTCGTCGTTCGGCGTCGACGCCGCCGCGTACGACCGCGCCCGCCCGCGCTACCCGGACGCGCTGATCGCGGCGGTCGCCGGCGCCGCGCGCGAGGGCTCCGCCGGCCCGACGCCGCGGGTGCTCGACGTCGGCGTGGGCACGGGGATCGTCGCCCGGCAGCTGCGCGCGGCCGGCTGCGACGTGCTCGGGGTGGACGTCGACGCACGCATGGCCGAGGTCGCGCGGCGCGACGGGCTCGACGTCGAGGTGGCGCGGTTCGAGGAGTGGGACCCGGCGGGCCGGTCGTTCGACGCCGTGACCGCCGGCCAGACCTGGCACTGGGTGGACCCCGAGGCCGGCGCCTCGCGTGCCGCCGAGGTGCTGCGTCCGGGCGGCGCGCTCACGGTGTTCTGGAACGCGGGCGACCCGCCGCACGACCTGGCCCTCGCGTTCGCCGAGGTGTACCGGGACGTGCTCCCGGACTCGCCGCTGGCCGCCACCGGGACGGCGTCGGCGGAGACCGCGTACCGGCAGATGGTGGAGACCGCGGCCGACGGCATGCGGCGCACCGGCCGGTTCGCCGAGCCGCACGAGCGACGCGACACCTGGGAGCGCACGTACACCCGCGACGAGTGGTTGGCCCTGGTGCCCACCACGGGCGTCGCCACGCGGCTCCCGGCCGAGCAGCTCGGCGGCCTGCTCGCGGGCCTCGGCGCCGCGATCGACGCCGCCGGCGGCAGCTTCGTGCAGCAGGGGTTCACCCTCTCGGTGGGCGCCGTGCGCGTCTGACCTCGCGCGGCGGGAGCACGGCGGGCGAGGATCGAGCATGGCCCGCACCGCCGGTGACGTCCTCGCCACCGCGATCCGCACCCACGCGGAGGCGATCCTGCGCGGGCACGACGACGTGCGGGCGGCCACGACGCGGGCGCCGGGTGCTCCGGACCCGGTCGACGACGCGGTGCACGACGCCCGGGTGGCGGTGCGGCGGCTGCGTGCCACGCTGCGGGTCTTCCGGGACTGCACGGCCCCCGAGCCGGGCACGGTCGAGTCGCTCACCTGGTGGGTGCGCACCCTCGGCGCCGCGCGTGACGCCGAGGTGCGGCGCGCCGGCCTGGCAGCGCTCGCCACGGGCCTCGGACGGACGTCGCCGGACGTGCTGGCGGGGTTGGCGACGCTCGACGGCGCGCTGGTCGCGGCGGACGCCGTCGCCCGGTCGGAGGTGGCGACGGCGCTCGTGTCGCCCCGTTGCCGGGACCTCACCGCGCGGCTCGACGCGCTCGCCGCCGCCCCGCCGCTGACCGACCGGTCCGGCGAGGCCGCCCCGGCGGCCCTGCGCCCCGCCGTCGAGCGCGAGCTGGCCCGGGCGGGACGGCGTGCCGGGCCGGTAGCCGGCTGGCGGGGCCCCGGGACGGGCGACCGGCCGGCGCCCGGCGCCGTGCACCGGCTGCGCAAGGCGGCCCGCCGGGCGCGCTACGCCGCCGAGGTGCTCGCCGGCTCCGGCGACGACGCCACGGACCGCTGGGCGGCCGACGTCGTCGCGCACCATCGCGAGCTGCAGGACCTGCTGGGCACCGTGCACGACGCGGACGTGCTGCGCGCGACCCTGGCGGAGCTGCGCGAGCCGCGCACCGCGGCGGCCGTCGACGCCTGCGTGCGGCTGGGCGAGGAGCGCGCGGCGCAGGCCCTCACCGCCGCGGCTGCCGCCGTCCGCTGAACCGGAAACGCCTTCGAGCACGAAGGCAGGTGGGTCAGTGGCCGCCGGAGACGAGGAAGACCAGGCCGAAGGCGATGGCCCCGACGACGACGCCCATGCAGGCGATGGCGCCCGCGAGGCGGGCCGGCGACGGCCGCGGGATGGCGACGGCGCGCGACGTCGGAGCGTCTTTCGCGTCGCCCCCGCGCGGCGCGGAGGACGGCGCTGCCGGCGCGTCCGACGACGTCGTGCCGGCCAGCAGCCGCAGGCCGAGCGCGAAGAGCGCGGGGATGCCGGCGCCCACGATCAGGCCGGCCACGAGGACCTGGCCGAGAGAACCCCACTCGACGAAGTTCATGCTCCCACCTTCGGGTTGGACGGGGCGCTGACGGTGCCCACGGCGCCGACGGCCGGCGCGACGGAGGAGGCGGTGGCCACGGCGGGCACGGGCCCGACGCGCTCGCCACCGGCCTCGCCGGTGGTGGCGGCGACCGGCTCGACGGACGCGCCCTTCTCCTCGTCCCAGGCCTCGTTGACGTTGGTGTGGTCGACGGGCTTGCGGCGGGACGCGATCCAGATGGCCGCGGAGGAGACGATCAGCAGCAGGAAGACGGCGATGGTGCCGGCGGCGCCGCCGATGGACGACTCGAGCCAGTGGCACAGTGCGCCGACCAGGCCGGCCGCGGGGAGAGTGACCATCCAGGCCACGAACATCCGGCCCGCGACGCTCCAGCGGACCCTGGCGCCCGGCATGCCGACGCCCGAGCCGAGCACGGAGCCGGTGGCGACGTGCGTCGTCGAGAGCGAGAAGCCGAAGTGGCTGGACAGCAGGATGACGGCCGCGGACGACGTCTCGGCGGCCATGCCCTGGCGGGTGTCGATCTCGACGAGCCCCTTGCCGAGCGTGCGGATGACGCGCCAGCCGCCCAGGTAGGTGCCGATCGCCATCGCGAGCGCGCAGCTGAGGATGACCCAGAACGGGACGCCGGAGTCGGCCGGCACGGCGCCGCCCGCGATGAGCGCGAGCAGGATGATGCCCATCGACTTCTGCGCGTCGTTGGTGCCGTGCGCCAGCGAGACGAGCGACGCGGAGCCGATCTGGCCCCAGCGGAAGCCGCGGTTCGTCACGTCCTGCGGGACGCCGCGGGTCAGGCGGGCCACGAGCCACGTGCCCAGGCCGGCCACCGCGATGGCGACGACGGGGGCGACGAGTGCGGGCACGAGCACCTTGGCGACGACGCCCTCCCACAGCACGCCCGACGTGCCGACGGCGGCGAGCACGGCGCCCACCATGCCGCCCACCAGGGCGTGCGAGGAGCTGGACGGGATGCCGAACAGCCAGGTGATGAGGTTCCAGACGATGCCGCCGACCAGGCCGGCGAGCACGACGGGCAGGGTGATGACCCCCGCGTCGACGATGCCCTTGGCGATCGTGGCGGCGACGGCGAGGGAGAGGAAGGCTCCGACGAGGTTGAGGACGGCGGACAGCGCGACGGCGGTCCGGGGCTTGAGGGCTCGGGTGGCGATGGAGGTGGCCATCGCGTTGCCCGTGTCGTGGAACCCGTTCGTGAAGTCGAACGCGAGGGCGGTCACGACGACGAGCGCGAGCAGAAGCGTCTCGGTCACGGCACCCATCGTGGGGGGTGAACCTGAGGGTTTTCGACCGCCGGTGGGCCGTTCGGTGAACTGTTCCGGGACTGTTCACCTGTTGTTCATCTGGCGGCGGCGTGTCGCTCTTCGCGTGGCGCGCGCACGTGTGGCGCGAGGGGCCGCGGCTCAGGCGCGGGGCCGCAGGAGCGGCGGGTCGATCACCGCCCGCACGACGGCCGGCCCGTCGTCCCGGCCCGTGTCGTGCCCGGCGGACGACGCCCCCGCGGCGGCCCGGTAGAGCGCGGCGGGGCGCCCGGCGCCGCCCGACGTGAGGCGACCCGTCTCCTCGAGGAGACCCGGGGTGCCCGTGGCCTTGCGCGAGAAGTTCCGCGGGTCGAGGCGCACGCCCCAGACCGCCTCGTACACGCGGCGCAGCTCGGCGACGGTGAATTCGGGCCCGCAGAACGCGGTGGCGAGCGGGGAGTACTCCAGCTTGGACCGGGCGCGCTCGACCCCGTCGGCCAGGATGCGCGCGTGGTCGAACGCGAGCGCCGCGCCGTCGAGCACCTCCGTCGCCGGGTACCAGGCGACGCCGCCCGCGTCCGAGCCCGCGCGCACCACGCCGAAGTCGGGCGCGAGCAGCAGGTGCGCCACCGACAGCACGGGCCCGCGCGGGTCGCGGCCCAGCGGCCCGTACGTCCCCAGCTGCTCCAGGTGGCCCGGGGGCGCGACGCCCGCCTCCTCGACGAGCTCGCGGGTCGCGGCGGCGGTCAGACCCTCGCCCGGCAGCACGAAGCCGCCGGGCAGGGCGAGCGCGCCGCGGAAGGGCTCGACCCCGCGCTCGACGAGGAGCACCTGCAGCGCGTCGTCGCGCACGGTCAGCGCGACGACGTCCACGGTCACGGGCAGGAGCGCGGCGCCGGGGAGTGCCCCCTGCGCGCCGCGGCTCCGCGCCGACTCGCCCGCAGCCTCGCCCGCCGTCGCGCCCTTCGCCTCGTCCGCCCGGTCCATGCGGCCACCCTACCCGCTTTGTCGTCAGGTTGACGAGAATCGCGTGGGTGGTTATCGTCAGCCTGACATCAATTAATCGTCATCATGACGAGAACCGGAGGGCACCATGGCCACCATCCGCAGCTACCCCTGGACCCGGCACTTCCTCGGCAGCCCCACCGGGCACGTCGTGCACCTGCGCCGCGGCCGCGTCGCGCACCAGGGCGTCGGCCAGGCCTTCTGGTTCCGCCCCACCACCTCGGTGCTGAGCGAGGTCCCCGTGGACGACCAGGAGCTGCCCGTCTTCTTCCACGCCGTGACGACCGACCACCAGGACGTCACCGTCCAGGCCAACGTCACCTACCGCTTCGCCGACCCGGTGACCGCGTCGCAGCGGCTCGACTTCGCCGTCGACCCGCACGACGGCACCACCAGCACCGACGGCCGCGACCAGGTCACGACCATCGTCGGCCAGCTCGCGCAGAGCCACGCCACCGACGTGCTCGCCGGGATGACGCTCGCCGAGGCCATGACCGCGGGCGTGCCCCGCGTCCGCGCGCTGCTCGGCGAGGCGCTGCCCGCCGACCCCCGGCTGGTCGCGACGGGGATCGCCGTCGTCGGCGTCCAGGTCCTCGCCGTCCGGCCCGAGAAGGACGTCGAGCGCGCCCTGCAGACCCCGGCCCGCGAGCAGATCCAGGCGGAGGCGGACCGCGCCACCTACGAGCGCCGCGCACTCGCCGTCGAGCGGGAGCGGGCCATCGCCGAGAACGAGCTGGCGAGCAAGATCGAGCTGGCCACCCGCCGCGAGCGCCTCGTCGCCCAGGACGGCGCCAACGCGCGCCGGGAGGCCGAGGAGCAGGCCGCCGCCGCGATGGTCGAGGCGCGGGCGCGGGCCGAGCGCTCGACCCTGGAGACCGACGCCCGGGCCCAGCAGGTGCGCGCCGTCGGCGAGGCGGAGGCCGCCGCCGAGCAGGCGCGGATGGCCGTGTACGCGGACGCGGGCCAGGGCACGCTGGTCGCCCTCGCCATGCGCGACGCCGCCCGCTCGCTGCCCGACGTGCAGCACCTCACCATCACACCCGACCTGCTCACCGGCGCGCTGGGCGGCCTGCTGCAGGGCGCGCTGGGCGGCGACGCCCCGGCCGGGAAGGCGGCCTGACCGTGCTGCGCCGACGGGCGGTCGTCGTGCACCGCCGCACCGAGCTCGACGAGCTGCTGGACCGGCACGGCACGCGCGGGCAGGCCGAGTTCTTCCTCCGCACCCGGGGCCGCACGCTCGCCGAGGTGCAGCGGCGGCACGACACGCTGGCCGCCGCCCGGGACGCCGTCGTGGCCGCGCTGCCCGCGGGCTGGGCGCGGGCCGACGTGGAGCGCGCGGACCTGTCGCGCTTCCTCGTCGCGCCGGAGGACGTCGTCGTGGTGGTGGGCCAGGACGGGCTGGTGGCGAACGTCGCCAAGTACCTGCACGGCCAGCCGGTGCTCGGCGTCGACCCCGAGCCGGGGGCCAACCCCGGCGTGCTGGTGCGGCACTCGGTCGCGGCGGCCGCGCGGCTGCTGGCCGGCCTGGACGCCCCGGCGCCCGGCGGCGCACCCGACCGGGTCGCCGTCCTCCCGGTCGACGCGCTCACCACGGTGCGCGCCGACCTCGACGACGGGCAGCACCTCACCGCGCTCAACGAGGTGTTCGTCGGTCACCCCACCCACCAGAGCGCGCGTTACGCGCTGCGCTGCGCGGCTGGCGAGGAGCGGCAGTCGTCGTCGGGCCTGCTCGTGGCCACCGGCACGGGCGCCACCGGCTGGTGGGCGTCGCTCGCCCACGACCGCGGCGGGCGGGCCGCGCCCGGCCGGTCGGAGGACCGGCTCGGCTGGTTCGTCCGCGAGGCGTGGCCCTCCCCCGGCACCGGGACGTCGCTCACCGAGGGCACGGTGGAGGCCGGCGGCGCCGTAGCCCTCACGGTCGCCTCCGACCGGCTCGTCGTCTTCGGCGACGGCATGGAGGACGACCGCCTGGTGGCGACCTGGGGGCAGACCGTCACCGTGCGGGCCGGCAAGGAGCCGCTACGCCTCGTGCGCCCCTGAGCCCGGCGCGGCCGCCCGAGCCGGGCCCGTGCCGCCGTAGTGCGCGGCCAGGCGGCGCAGCCCCTCGTCGACGCCCACGGCCGGCACCCAGCGCAGGTCGCGGCGGGTGGCCCGCTGGTCGAACCAGTGCGCGGTGGACAGCTGCTCGGCGAGGAAGCGCGTCATCGGCGGCTCGTCCGCACCGGGGCGCACCCGCCACACGGCCTCGACGAGCCCGCCGGCGGAGCGCGCCAGGCCCGCGGGCACCCGCCACGCGGGCGCCCGCACGCCCGCCGCCCGGCAGATGCCGGACAGCAGGTCGGCCACGGTGCGCGGCTCGCCGTTGGTCAGCACGTACGCGCGGCCGCCGACGACGTCCGGCGCGTCGCCGAGACGGTCGAGGGCCGCGAGGATCCCGTCTGCCGCGTTGTCCACGTAGAGCGTGTCGATGAGGGCCGCGCCGTGGCCCAGCAGCGGCAGACGGCCGCAGGCGGCACGGTCGACGACGCGCTCCACGAGCTGCGTGTCCCCCGGGCCCCAGACGAGGTGCGGCCGGACGGCGACGACGCGCGGCCCGCCGCCCCGGGCCCCAGCGGCGTCCCGGCCCAGCGCGAGCACCTCGGCGGCCGCCTTGGTCCGCGCGTACTCGCCGCGCGCCCCCTCCGGGTCGGCGGGGGTGGCCGGGGCACCGACCAGCGACGTCCCCAGGTGCGCGACCGACGGCGACGACACCTGCACGAACCGGCGCACGCCCGCGCGCTCGGCCACGTCCAGCAGGGTCCGCGTGCCGCCCACGTTCACCTCGTGGAACTCCGCCGGCTCCCCCGCCAGGGACACCTTGGCCGCGAGGTGCACGACGGCGTCGGCCCCGTCGACGGCCCGCGCGACGACGTCCGCGTCGGTGACGGAGCCGAGCACGTCGGCCGCGCCGTCGACGCCGGACGGCCGCCGCTGCAGCGTGCGCACGTCGTCCCCGCGGGCCACCAGGGCGCGGGCCACCGCGCCGCCGAGCAGCCCGGACGCGCCGGTCACGAGCACGGTCACGGCGCCCCCACCCGCCCGCCGGTGAGCACCCGGTCGGCCCATGCGGCCAGGCGGCCGCGGTCGATCTTGGAGTTGTGCCGGACGTCGGTGGGCATGCGCGGCACCACCAGCACCGCCGCGAGCCGCACCGGCGACGCGGCGCGCACGGCGGCCGCGAGGTCGTCGGGCGCGAGCCCTGCGTGCCGCGCGCCCTCGACGGTCTCGACGACGGCGACCGGCTGGTGCACCCCCGCGGGCCCGACGCCGACGACGGCGGCGCGCCGCACCCCGGGCACCCGCTCCACGTGCTGCTCGGGGCCCACCGGGGCGAGCGGCCCGTCGGCCGTGCGCAGCACGTGCGCGAGGCGGCCCTCGATCCACAGGCGGCCCTGGTCGTCCAGGTGCCCGACGTCGCCCGTGCGGTGCCAGCGACCCGGCGGGGTGTCACGCTCGGCGGCCACGTCGGTGAGCCACAGCCGGTCGTAGCGCTCCTTGAGGTGCCCCGCGCGCACCAGCACCTCGCCCAGCACGCCGGGGGCGTCCGAGGGCGCACCGGTCGCGGCGCCGTCGTCGTCGAGGGCGCTGATCAGCACCTCGCCGCCGCCGACGGGCCGGCCGACGCAGACCCCGTCGTCGGGCGCCGTGGCCGCGTCCCGGATCCCGTCGAGCGTGATGTCCGTGACGAGCAGGCACTCGGTCATCCCGTACGGGGTGTGCGGGGTCGCGGCCGGCATGAGCGTCGCCGCCGAACCGAGCAGCTCGGCGGAGATCGGCGCGCCCGTCGACAGGAACGTCCGCACCCGGGCGAGGGCGGCACGGTCGGCAGCCGCGTCGGGACCGTCCAGGGCGTCCGCGGTGTCGACGACGTTGAGGATCGCCGCCGGCGACAGGAAGACGATGCGCGCGTCGGACGCCCGCACCGCGTCCGCGACGGCTCGTGCGGTGAGGGTCGCCGGGGACGAGACGTCCATCACGGGCGTGACGGACCGCGTGCCGAGGGCCGGGCCCAGCAGCGCGAACGGCGCGAAGCCGGTGACCAGCCCGGTCTCCGGACCGACGTCGAAGTGCGCGGCGAGCGCGTCGCGCAGGGCGGACAGCTCCGCATGCCGGTAGACGACCCCCTTGGCCGGCCCCGTCGAGCCCGACGTGAACAGCACGGCGGCCTCGTCGTCCGGCCCCGGCTCGGGCGGCAGCGGCCGCCCCTCCCCGGCCCGGGCGACGTCCACGAGCTCGTGCGCCACGCCCAGCGCCCGCCGCGCCGCCGGGGCCAGCGGCTCGGCCGAGACCCGCACCCCGGGCCAGCCGAGCGCCCGAGCCGCCGCCAGGCCCTTGCGCTGCGCGACGACGAACCGCGGCCACGCCCCCCGCTGCGCGCGCGTCAGCCCGCGCACGCCCAGCCCGGCGTCGGCCACCACCACGACGGCGCCGATCCGCAGGCACGCGTACACCAGCGCGGTCAGCGTGGGCCCCGGCTCCACGAGCATGGACACCCGGTCGCCCCGCCGCACCCCGATCCCGTGCAGGCCCGCGGCGATGCGCCGCACCTGCCGGTCCAGCGCCCGCCAGCTCGCCGTGAACGGTCGCCCGTCGCCGCCCTGGGTCGTCATGTCCAGCACCGCCGGCGCGTCGTCGTCGGCCCGCGCGTCCAGCGCCGCCCACAGGGGCACGAACGACGGCGAGGGATCCGACGAGGCGGAGGGGTCGGCAACCTCGGGCACGGATGTCAGAAGTCTCGAAGTGGAGGGCCCCCTGGGGCCCGTGAACGCATCCGTGCCCGAGGTTGCCGACCCCTCCGCCGACAGCACCCCAGGCAGCACCCCCGACAGCGAGGACAACCACGACAGCACCGGAGGAGCCCAGTCCGCGTCCTCGGCGATCAGGTGACCAGCCTCAGAGAACCGGTGCACGTGCGCGTGCGGCAGCCGGCGGACGAGGTCGTCGAGGTACCGGTCGGAGAAGATCGGGTCGTGCGGCCCCCACAGCAGGACGGCGGGCACGGTGAGCCGGGCGACGCCGGCGGCGATGCGGTCCAGCTCGGGCGCGCTGGGGTGGGCGGGGCCGACGGGGATGTCGGCGACGAAGCCCTCGATGCCGTCACGCTCGTCGGCGGTGAGGTACGGCAGGCGGTAGGCGGCGGCGACGTCGGCGGCCAGCCGCGGGCGGGCCAACGACAGCGTCGTCTCCAGGAAGGCGCGGGTGGTCCGCGTGCCGAGGCGGTGCACGGGCCCGGCGAGGGCGAGGCGCAGCGGCGCGGGGACCGGCGCGTCGTCGGGCTGGTGCACCGCGGTGTTGAGCAGCGCGACGCCGGCGAGCAGGTCGGGGTGGTCGACGGCCCAGCCGAGGGAGACGACGCCGCCCCAGTCGTGGCCGAGCGTCACGACCGGCCCGGTCAGCCCGAGGGCGTCGGTGAACGCGCCGAGGTCGGCGACGCGGCGGGCGAGCGGCCGGTGCTCGCCGGTGCGCTGGGAGAGGCCCATCTCGAGCTGGTCGACGGCGACGACGCGCCAGGCGGGCGCGCCGGCGTCGGCGGCGTCGAGCGCGTCGGCGACGAGCCGCCGCCACAGGTACGACCAGGTGGGGTTGCCGTGCACGGCGAGCACGGTGCCGACGGGCTCGTGCCCGCGCGCCCGCAGCTCGGGCCCGTTGTCGAGGTAGTGCCAGGAGGCGCCGCGGGCGTCGGTGAGCACGTGGCTGTGGCGCGGGTCGAGGCCGGGCAGGCCCGGGGGCACGGTGTCGGCGGGGCGGGGGGCGGGGGCAGGAGCGCCCGTCACCACGCGAGCTCCAGCATCGCCGTGTTGATGCCTGAGCCCACGCCCATGAGCAGCACGCGGTCGCCGGCGTTCAGCGTGTCCTGCTGCTCCACGAGCGTGATCGGCACGGACGCCGGGCCGACGTTCCCGTAGCGCTCGTACGTGGTGGGCACCTTGGCGTGGTCGAGGCCGACGGCCTCGACGATGGCGTCGGTGTGCACACGGGACACCTGGTGCGTGACGTACCGGTCCATGCGCGCCCAGTCCCAGTCGGCGACGGCGTCCTTCCAGGCATCGACGACGAGCTCGAGGCCGCCGTCGAGCAGCGCCTTCGCGTCGGTGAACATGCCCTCGGTGCTGCCGACGCACAGGTCGTGGAACTGCGTCGCGGCGCGCGTGACGCCGCCGAGCACGCGGTGGCCCTCGGGGTGCTCGTCCGTGCGGCCCAGCACCGCCGCGGCGGAGCCGGAGCCGAGGGTGAGCGACGCGAACTCCTGCATGAAGTCGTCGCGGCTGCGGTCCTCCTGCAGCAGGCGCTCGATGGTGCGGTCGTGGATGACGTCGGCGTCCTCGCCGTCCACCACGACGGCGTACCGGACCTGGCCGGACTCGATCATCCCGGCGGCGAGGCTCATGCCGTTGATGAACCCGAGGCAGGCGTTGGCGACGTCGAAGTTCACGGCCGACGACGGCAGGCCCAGGCCGTGGTGCAGGCGCACCGCGACGGACGGCTCGAGGTGCCGGCGCGTCACGGAGGTGTTGATGAGCAGGCCGACGTCGGCGGCCTCGACGCCGGCGACGGCGAGCGCCTCGCGGCCGGCGGCGACGGTCGCGTCGTCGACGTCCTCGTCGGCGGCCCAGGCGCGCCGCTCCCGCACGCCGGCGACACGCTCCAGCAGGGTGGTGGGGAGCCGCAGGCGCCGCAGCGCGGGGGCGAGCCGCTTCTGCACGGCGGCCGAGGTCCGCACCCCGGCCGGGATCCTGCTGGTGACGGCCAGCAGCGAGACCCCTGCGAACCTGGTGGTGGCGTTTCCTGACACACGAGCTCCAGACGGCCGGTCGTACGCGGGAGCACGGAGCCGGCTCAGCGACGAGATGGCGGGGCCGCACGACCCCGGCCCCGCGACGTTACGACGTCCGGGGCGCGCCCGCCGTTCCAACACCGCGATGTGGGATCGGCCACGCGGGGTTCACCCAGGTCGCACACCGTTTCCCCGGAGGTCGCTCACGCCGCCCCGAGGACGTCGAGCGTCCACGCGTGCTCGAACGCGATCTCCTCCCAGCGCGCGTACCGCCCGGAGACGCCGCCGTGCCCGGCGGACATCTCGATCTTCAGCAGCGCCGGGGCGCCGGCGGCCCGCAGGCGCGCGACCCACTTGGCAGGCTCGACATACAGCACGCGCGTGTCGTGCAGGGACGTCGTCGCGAGGACCCGCGGGTACGCGGACGCGTCGTCGGGCACGTTCTCGTACGGCGTGTACCCCTTCATCCGGGCGTACACCTCGGGGTCGTGCAGGGGGTCGCCCCACTCGTCCCACTCGACGACGGTGAGCGGCAGCGTCGGGTCGAGCATCGAGGTGAGCGCGTCGACGAACGGCACGCCGGCGAGCACGCCGGAGAACAGGTCGGGTGCCAGGTTGAGCGCCGCACCCACCGTGAGGCCGCCCGCGCTGGCGCCGTCGGCCACCATCCGCTGCGGCGACGTCCAGCCCGTCTCCACGAGGTGGCGCCCGCACGCGACGAGGTCGGTGAAGGTGTGCTCCTTGGCCGCGAGCTTGCCGTCGTCGTACCAGCGCCGGCCCAGCTCGCCGCCGCCGCGCACGTGCGCGACGGCGAAGACCACGCCGCGGTCCAGCAGGCTGAGGCGCGGGACGGAGAAGTAGGGGTCGATGCTCGTCTCGTAGGCGCCGTACGAGTAGAGCAGCAGCGGGGCCGGCTCGGCGCGCGTCCCGGAGCCGTCGAGCGTCACGGCGTCGCGCCGCCACACCAGGCTGATCGGCACGCGCGTGCCGTCCTCGGCCGTCGCCCACTCGCGGTGCTGCGCGTAGTCCGTCGGCTCGTAGCCGCCCAGCACGGGCTGCCGCTTGCGCACGTGCCGCTCGCCGCTGGCGAGGTCGACGTCCACCACGGTGGCGGGCGTGACGAACGACGTGTGCTGCACCCGCAGCAGCGGCTGCTCCCACGTCGGGTTCGCGTCCAGGGCCACGGAGAACAGCGGCTCGTCGACGTCGATCTCCCGCGCCGTCCACGGCTGGTCGGCCGTGGTGCGCGCCAGGTCGACGACGGCGACGCGCGGCAGCGCCTCGCGCCGCAGGCTCAGCACGACGTGGCGGGCGAAGGCGTCCACGCCCTCGAGGCGCACGTCCGGGTCGTGGGGCACGACGACGCGCGCGGCCCCCGGGTCGAGCGGCGACGCGCCGCCCTCGCCCGCCCGCCCGGGGACGTCCGTGAGGACCAGCTCGAAGTTCTCGGCGCCGTCGTTGTGCAGCACCAGCAGCGCGGGGGCCTCGCCGCCCAGGCCGTCGCCCAGCACGGCGTGCTCCACCGTGTACTCGACGTCGTCGCGCCGCTCCCACACGACGCGGAACTCGCCCGTGGGGTCGTCGGCCTCGAGGACGCGCACCTCGCTGGTCGTCTTGGACCCGGCCTCGATCACCAGGTACCGGCGCGAGCGCGTGAGCCCGACGCCGATCCAGAACCGCTCGTCGGGCTCCTCGAGCACCAGCACGTCGTCCGACGCCGGCGTGCCGACCTCGTGCCGCCAGATCCGGTGGGGACGCCACGCGTCGTCGACCGTGGGGTAGAAGACGTACCGGCCGTCGGGGGTGAGGACGGCGCCCGGGAACGTGTCCTCGACGACGTCGGGCAGGTCCGCGCCCGTCGTCAGGTCGCGCACGCGCAGCGTGAACCGCTCGTCGCCGGTGGTGTCGACGGCGTAGGCCAGCCGCGCACCGTCCTCGGACACGTCGAACGAACCGAGGGAGAAGAAGTCGTGGCCGGCGGCCGCGACGTTCTGGTCGAGCAGCACCTGCTCCCCCGCGGGCACGGTGCCGGACTCGATCTGCGGCGGCGCCCACTCCCCCGCGGCGGGGACGCGCGCGTGGATCGGGTACTGGCGGCCCTCCTCGGTGCGCGTGTAGTACCAGGACCCGCCCATCCGCACGGGCACCGACAGGTCGGACTCCAGCGTGCGCGCCTTGATCTCGTCGAACACCGCCTGCCGCAGCGGCGCCAGGTGCGCCAGCTGCGCCTGCGTCCACGCGTTCTCCGCCTCCAGGTGCGCGAGCACCTCGGGCGAGGACTTGTCGCGCAGCCACTCGTAGTCGTCGACGAACTCGTCGCCGTGGTGCCGGCGGACGGCGGGGCGGCGCTCCGCGACAGGAGCGCGGTCGGGGACGGCGACGGCCGCCTGCTCGGCGGTGGGGGCGGAGGCGGCGGCTCGGTCTGCGGGAGCGGTCAGGTCGTCGGGCACCCGGCCAGCCTAGGTCCGCGCGGCCGGGGCCCCGATCCCCGCCCGCGTGATGCAGGACTGTGACCTAGATCTGTCATCTGCGTCACATCTGGCTCGCTACACTCGCGGCACGCTCGCGAAACTCCGCGGATACATGGGGCCTTTAGTGTCCCTGCATCGACGGGGCGAGCGGGTGGTACCCCGGGCTCGCCCGGGGAACGACACCGACCTACGGAGGACCCGGCCGATGACGACGGACCGACCGACCAGGGCGATCGCGCTGCGCCGCACGGTGGCAGCGCTCGCGATCGCCCTCGCCCCTGCCGTGCTCGCCTCGCCACCAGCGCAGGCGACGCCGGGAGCGGCCACGGCGCACACCAGCGGCGCCGCCACCAGCAGCAGCGCCAGTACCACCGGCACCAGTACCACCGGCACGAGGGTCGCGACCACCGTCCCGACGGACTGCCAGCCCGACGACTCGACCGCCTGCGTCGCCGTCGTCGTCATGAACGACGCGGGCGACCGGATCCCCGACGCCGAGGTGACCATCACCGGTCCCGGCGGCTTCGACGAGACCGTCACCACCACGGCCGACGCCCCCGTGTCGGTCGCGGTGCCCGAGGTCGGCCGGTACACCCTCACCCTCGACCCCGCGTCGCTGCCCTCGGACGAGCAGCTGCCGGACGGCGCCTCGACCGAGCTCGAGGTCACCGCCCAGACCGGGGGCACCGGTCGGGCCGCCTTCCAGGTCGGCGGCGAGGCGGTGGCCCCCGAGAGCCCCAGCGCCGAGGCCACCACGACCGCCCCGGGCGGCGACGACGGCGGCACCGACGCCGGGACCGGCACCACCACCGACGGTGAGGGCGTCGCGACGGCGCCGGAGGGCGACGCGTCCGAACGGGCCTTCTCCTGGGGCCAGGTCTGGCAGCAGTTCGGCTCCGGCATCCGCTTCGGCCTGCTGCTCGCCCTCGCCTCGATCGGGCTCAACCTCGTCTTCGGCACCACCGGGATGTCGAACTTCGCCCACGGCGAGCAGTTCGCCCTCGGCGCCGCGCTCGGCTTCATCGCCATCAACCAGCTGGGGATGTCGATCTGGGTGGGAGGCCTGCTGACCATCGCCGTCTGCGCCCTCTCGGGCGTCGCGCAGGACGCGGCCATCTGGCGGCCGCTGCGCCGCCGGGGCACGCCCGTGATGCAGCTGATGATCGTCTCGATCGGGTTGTCGATCACGCTGCAGTACGTGATCCAGCTGCTCATCGGCGGCGGGTCGGAGCGCATCCTGTCGGCCAACCCGCGGCCCCTGACGCTGCTCGGCATCACGCTCAGCACGACGTCGTGGATCTCGATGGCGGTCGCGCTGGTGTGCCTGGTCGGCTTCGCGCTGTTCCTCACCCGCACCCGGCTCGGACGGGCCACGCGCGCCGTGTCCGACAACCCGGCCCTGGCCTCCGCCACCGGCATCGACCCCGACAAGGTGGTCCGCGTCGTGTGGATCCTCGCCACCGCGTTCGCCGCGCTGGCCGGGCTCATGTGGGGCATCTCGTTCGGGTCGTTCAACTGGCAGCTCGGCGTGCAGCTGCTGCTGCTCATGTTCGCGGCCGTGACCCTCGGCGGGCTCGGCACCGCCTTCGGCGCCCTTGTGGGGTCGATCCTCATCGGCCTCGTCGTCGAGCTGTCCAACCTCGTGATCCAGAGCGACCTGCGGTACGCGTCGGCGCTCGTGATCCTCATCCTCGTGCTCCTGATCAGGCCGCAGGGCATCCTGGGCCGCCGCGAGCGGATCGGCTGAAGGGAGACCGACCATGGACGAGTTCCTCAGAATCCTCACCCAGTCGCTCGCCGAGCTCATCGCCCCGACGACGGCGGCGTACGCGCTCGCCGCCATCGGCCTCAACCTGCACTTCGGGTACACGGGCCTGCTCAACATGGGCCAGGCGGGCTTCATGCTGCTCGGCGCCTATGGCTTCGGCATCGCGACCATCGCGGGGGCGCCGTTCTTCCTCGCGCTGCTCGTCGCCCTGGTCGCGGGGCTGTTGTTCGCGCTGGTGCTCGGCATCCCGACGCTGCAGCTGCGCGGCGACTACCTGGCGATCGTCACCATCTCCGCCGCCGAGATCATCCGGTGGATCGGGCGCTCCACCTGGCTCCAGGAGTGGACGGGCGGCGCCTCCGGCCTGCAGGGCCGTGACTACAAGGGCACCTTCCAGGAGCTGTCGCCGCTGCCCGACGGGCGCACCGCGATCGGCCCCCTCGAGTACATCAACACGGGTTCCGACTCCTGGTGGACCCGGATCTTCGCGTGGGGCGTCGTCGCGCTGGCGCTCCTCTTCGTCTGGCTCATCACCCGCAGCCCGTGGGGCCGCGTCCTCAAGGGCATCCGCGAGGACGAGGACGCCGTGCGGGCGCTCGGCAAGAACGTGTACTCGTACAAGCTGCAGTCGCTGGTGCTGGGAGGCATGCTCGGCGCCCTCGGCGGCGTCCTCTACGTGCTGCCGATCACCATCGCTCCCGACGCCATGGGCCGCACGATGACGTTCTTCGTGTGGACGGTGCTGCTGCTCGGCGGTGCCGCGACCGTCTTCGGCCCGGTGCTCGGAGCGATGATCTTCTTCGGCGCCTACATGTTCATGCGCACCGGGATGCGCGCCCTGTCCGAGAACACCGGGGTGGGAGAGATCATCAGCACCACCAACGTGGAGCAGATCGGCGGCATGCTGGTGGGTGTCACGCTCATGCTCCTCGTGATCTTCAGGCCGCAGGGCATCCTCGGGAACAAGAAGGAGCTGGCCTTCAATGTCCGCTGACATGTCCGAAGAGACCACGGCCGGCCAGCCCGGCCGGCGCGGCAGCTCCCCCGGCGCTGCCGACCAGCCCGAGTCCGTCGTCGACGCGGCGGCCGCGGCCGCCGTCGCCCCCACCTCGGCCGTCGCCACCGAGGCGCGCGACGACCTCGCGCAGGTCGAGCCCGTCGTCGGGGCGTCCAAGCCGGACGCCATCCTCGTGGCCGACGACGTCGTGCGCCGCTTCGGCGGCATGACGGCGGTCGACGTCGACCACCTCGAGGTGCAGCGCGGCGCCATCACGGCGCTCATCGGCCCCAACGGCGCCGGCAAGACGACGTTCTTCAACCTGCTCACCGGCTTCGACACCCCCGAGAGCGGGCGCTGGAGCTTCGAGGGGAAGTCGCTCGCCGGCAAGAGCGGGGCGCGCGTCGCCCAGTCGGGGATGGTACGCACGTTCCAGCTCACCAAGGCCCTGTCGCGGCTCACGGTGCTGCAGAACATGCTGCTCGCGTCCCCGAAGAACCCCGGCGAGCGCTTCTGGCTCTCGTGGCTGCCGTTCACCTGGCAGGGGCACGAGAAGGCGGCCACCGAGAAGGCGATGGAGATCCTCGCCCGGTTCAAGCTCGACGCGAAGGCCGACGACTTCGCCGGGTCGTTGTCGGGCGGGCAGCGCAAGCTGCTCGAGATGGCCCGCGCGCTCATGACCGACCCCACGATGATCATGCTCGACGAGCCGATGGCCGGCGTGAACCCCGCCCTCGTGCAGTCCCTCCTGGGGCACGTGCAGGCGCTGCGCGACGAGGGCATGACGGTGCTGTTCGTCGAGCACGACATGCACGCGGTGCGGCACATCTCCGACTGGGTGGTGGTCATGGCGGAGGGCCGGATCGTGGCCGAGGGGCCGCCGGCGACGGTGATGCAGGACCAGGCCGTGGTCGACGCGTACCTGGGCGCCCACCACGACACCGACCTGGGCGACGACTCCCTGCTCGACCCCGAGATCCTGGCCCGCCTCGAGGCCGAGGAGGAGAAGCGATGACCGACACCCTGACGACCGAGGCCCACCGGGGCGGCGTCCCCGAGGGCAAGGAGCTCCTGCTGCGGGCCGACAACCTCGTGGCCGGCTACCTCCCCGGCGTGCACATCCTCGACGGCTGCTCGATCGAGGTGGGCAAGGGCGAGCTGGTCGGGATCATCGGCCCCAACGGTGCCGGCAAGTCGACGCTGCTCAAGGCGCTGTTCGGGCTGGTGAAGATCCACTCCGGCACCGTGACCCTCGGCGGCGAGGACATCACCGGGATGAAGGCGAACACCCTCGTGGCGCGCGGCGTCGGGTTCGTGCCGCAGACCAACAACGTCTTCCCGTCGCTGTCGGTCGAGGAGAACATGCGGATGGGGGTGTACCTGCGCCCCAAGGTCTTCGAGGAGCGGTGGTCGTTCATCGGCGACCTGTTCCCCGTGCTGCACGAGCGCCGCACCCAGCGGGCCGGCGCCATGTCCGGCGGCGAGCGGCAGATGGTGGCCATGGCCCGGGCGCTCATGATGAACCCGTCCGTGCTGCTGCTCGACGAGCCGTCGGCCGGCCTGTCCCCGGTGCGCCAGGACGAGACGTTCCTGCGCACCCGCATGATCAACAAGGCCGGCGTGTCGATCATCATGGTCGAGCAGAACGCCCGCCGCTGCCTGCAGATCTGCGACCGCGGCTACGTGCTCGACCAGGGCAAGGACGCGTACACCGGCACCGGCCGCGAGCTGCAGTCCGACCCGAAGGTCATCTCTCTGTACCTCGGCTCGCTCGCGGAGGACACGAAGTAGCCCCGCCCCGCCGAGGTAGTTCCGGACCTGCCCAGGTAGTACGGGTCGTGCCGAGGTAGTTCCGGATCGGCCGAGGTAGTTCAGAAAGTGGCGAGGTAGTTCCGGTGTCGGGGAGCGGTACCTCGCACGACGACGGCGGCGGCCGCTCAGCCGAGCAACCGCCGCCGTCGTCGTGCGCCGGGCC
>NZ_JBHVBO010000071.1:0-18465 GCF_042668085.1 Isoptericola sp. NPDC057391
CAGGCGACGACCGCCCTGCGCGCCCTGGCCGTGCGTGTTCTCGAACGTGCTCCTGTGCGGGGATGCGTCACTGCACTCACCTTCCAGGGCCTCACCGTCGAGGCCCGTCGTCGGTCAGGGTGGATTGCTCCGGTCCCGGGGAACCCCGGTCCAGTAATCGATTACAGCGATCGTTCAGAGCGATCCAACCACGATCACGACGACGTCACAAGGGCGTCCCGCTCAGGCCGGCGGCCGCAGCACCCCCGCCGCGGCCAGTCGTCCGAGCGCGCGGTCGTGCGGCAGCGCGTGCCGGGTCCCGCGGTGACCGACGACGGTCGTGGCGGTGAAGACCGACGCGAGCAGCGCCTCCTCGACGGCGTCCGTCGCGGCCGCGAACAGCGGGTCCAGCTCGTCGTCGGGGACGAGCGCCGCGTCCGGGTCCGCCGTCGTGAACGCGAGGCCGTAGTCGCCGCTGCCGTGCGCGAAGTCGGAGCCCACCCGGCCCATGGCGAACACCGCTCGGCGCGCGACCCGTTCCAGCCGTCGGGCGTCGAGCGGGGCGTCCGTCGCGACGACGATCATGCAGGAGTTGCCCTCCGCCGGGCCGGATCCCTTCAGCACCACGTCGATCTCTTCGGCACGGAGAGCTGCCGAAGAGATCGACTCCGTGCCGAGAAGATCCCGCGCGGGCAGGGGCACGCCCCGCACGGTGAGCGTGCCGGAGAAGTTGGACTGCACCAGCGCTCCTACGGTGCGCGACTCGCCGGCGACGTCGACCCGGCGCGACGACGTCCCGATCCCGCCCTTGTACCCGAGCGCGGAGGTCCCCGCCCCGGCACCCACGCAGCCCTGCGCCACCGGGCCGGACGTCGCGCCGTCGAGCGCGGCGAGCACGTGCGCCTCGGTGATCGGCCGGGAGCGGATGTCCGACAGGAAGCCGTCGTTCGTCTCCCCCACCACAGGGTTGAGGGTGCGCACGTCCTCGTAGCCGGGCCACCCGAGCACATGGGTGACCAGCGCGTCGGCGGCCCGGAACGCGGAGAGCGTCGCGGTGAGCAGGACCGGCGTCTCGATCGCCCCCAGCTGCTCGAGCTGCGTGGCGCCCACGAGCTTGCCGTAGCCGTTGCCCACGAAGAGCCCGCACGGCAGCGCTCGCCGCTGCCCGGGCCCGGCGCCGAGCACGTCGGGGACGACGGCGGTGACGCCGGTGTGCAGACGCTCGCCCTCGTGCAGCGTGGTGTGCCCGACGCGCACCCCCGCGACGTCCGTGATCGCGTTGGCGGGCCCCGTCGGCAGGTCGCCGACGAGGACGCCCAGGTCGCGCGGGCCCGGCCGGGCGACGTCCGCGCCCCGGGCGCTCATGCCCGCTCCCGCACCGGGACGAGGCGCTCCGGGTGCATCTCGCGCCACGACCGGGTGCCGTCGACCAGGTCCTGCACGTGCTCGCGGAACCGCGGGCAGGTGGCGATGTCGTGCGCCCGGCACGACAGGGCGTGCTCCGTCATGTGCCGGGAGCGGTCGATCTCCTCCTGGCGCCGGTCGAGCTCGGCGAGGTGCGCGGTGAGCACCTCGTGCCGGTCGCGCGCGCCGCGCCCCGTGGACCCGGCGTCCAGCAGCACCTGGATCTGCTCGAGGCTCATGCCCGCGACCTTGGAGCTGAGGATCGTCGCCACGCGCACGACGTCGTCGGGCCCGTACCGGCGCCGGCCGGCGCCGTCGCGGGCCGGGGCCAGCAGGCCGACGTCCTCCCAGTACCGCAGCACGTGCGTCTCCAGGCCGAAGCGCTCCGCCAGCTCACCCACGCTCCAGGTCCGTTCCGCCACCCCGCTTGACTTCATGTCGACATGAAGTCACAGCCTGGGGTCAGCACGCAACCCGACCCGAAGGAGACACCATGCGCGACGCCACCCGCCACCCCCTGCACGACCTGCACGACGCCGTGATCGTCGGCGCCGGCCCGGCCGGCCTCGCCGCCGCACTGATGCTCGGCCGCACCCACCGCGACGTCGTCGTCCTCGACTCCGGCACCTACCGCAACGACCCCACCGACGCGATGCACAACGTGCTCGGCTTCGACGGCGTCGAGCCCGCCGAGTTCCGCGCGGCCGCGCACCGCACGCTCGCGGCGTACGACACGGTCGAGCTGCGACGCACCAGCGCCCACGACGTCGCCCCGCTCGACCCCGCGGCGCCGGCCGACGGGTTCGTGGTGCGCACCGCCGAGGGCGACGTCGCCGGCCGGCGGCTGCTGCTGGCCACCGGCGTGCGCGACGAGCTGCCCGCCACGCCCGGGCTGGCGGAGCTGTTCGGCACGGTCGCGGCGCACTGCCCGTACTGCCACGGTCACGAGTTCTCCGGCACCCCCGTGGCGATCCTGGGCGCCGGCCCGCACGCGCCACGCGTTGCGGGGCTGCTGGAGCGGATCGCGAGCCGCGTCGTCGTGCTCGCCGACGGCGCGGACGTCGACCCGCAGGTCCGCGAGGCGCTCGACGCCCGCGGCGTCGCCGTCCGGCCCGAGCGGGTGCTCCGCCTCGAGCGCACCGCCCTGGCCGACGGGCACCCCGGGGCGCGAGCGGTGCTGGACGGCGGCGAGGAGCTGCTCGGCGGCGTCATGGTCGCGCCCGCGCTGCACCAGGCGGCCCCGTTCGCGGCCCGGCTCGGCCTGGAGCTGCGCGACTCCGGTTGCGTGGCCGTCGACGCCATGGCCCGCACGAGCATGCCCGGGGTGCTCGCCGCCGGCGACCTCGCCCACACCGCCGACTTCCCGATGCCGCTGGCCTCCGTGACCGCGGCGATGGCGGCAGGTCAGCTCGCCGCCGCGTCCATCGACTCCGACCTGCTGACGCTCTGACCACGGACCGGCGGATAGGCTCGCGCGCATGACCTCAGCGCAACCCCTGCCGCTCGGCCCTGCCCCGCGACCCGCCACGGGCGACGACCTCGCCGCCCGGCTGCGCGGCCTCGCGACCCGGGCGGCCGGAGCGGGCGTCACGGGCCTCGACCGGGCGCGCCTGACCGCGGCGCTGGACGGCGCCGACGTCGCGACCCTCGAGGCGGACCTCACCGGCGTGGCGTTCGGCGCGCAGCAGAAGGCGCCCGGCGTCACCTGGGTGCCTGGCGCGATCACCGCGCGCGAGGGCGGGACGGTGCGGCGCCTGCGCGTCGACGCGCACCCGCTCACCGCCGTCGACCTGCCCGTGGACGTCACCGCCGAGGCCGACGGGCTGCGGTTCACCTGGGTCGAGGGCGCCGACGGCCAGGTCGGGTTCCAGCCCGTCGAGCCCGACGACGCCCACCCGGTGACGGGCCACGCCCGCGTCGCGGTCTCCCGCGCCGGCCTGGTCGCGACGGTGCACGGCCTGCTCGCCGTCTCGCTGCAGTCCCAGGGCGTCACGCTGAGCGACCTGGACGTGCAGCTCGACTCGCACGGACCCCGCGCGGCCGGCCTGCGGATCGAGGCGAAGATCCGCAAGGGGTTCCTCTCCGCCGGCGTCTCCGCCACGGCGTCGGCGTCGGTCGACGCGGCGATGGTGCTGACCGTCGGCGACGTGCGCATCTCCAGCGGCAACCCGCTCGTCGCCGCGATGCTCGGCGCCGTCCGGGGCCGTGTCGAGGCGGCGGCGCACCGCCGTGTCGACCTGGCCGCCGCCCTGCCGCCCGGGGTCCGGCTCGCGGACGTGCGCCTCGACGTCGGCGAGGAGCTGGTACTCAGCGCCCGGCTGGGCTGACGCCCGCCGGAAGCGGCCCCGGGTCGCTGTTCGCGCGTCGAGGGTCCTGTGCCCGCCCGCGACGACGGCCTGGACGCGATCGTCGTCGCGCACCGGCAGCGCGGGCGGCCTGACCGGCGTTGTCGGTGGGCCGTGCGAGATTCGACGCATGCCCGACCGCCCCGACGTCCCGCCCGCGCTCGTCGAGCGGCTGCGCGGGCTGCTCGAGTTCCCGGAGTGCCTCGAGGAGGACGCGTGGACGGGGGTTCGGTGGCGGGTGCGTCACACCACCGTGGCGCACGTCTTCGGCGGCGAGGACCAGCTCTTCCGCGTGACGTTCCGCGCCGACCCGCAGGAGGTGCGGGCGTTCGAGCACCTCGGCCACCCGTACTTCCGCGCCGGCTGGGGCGGCAACGTGGTGGGCGTGGTCCTCGACGACGGCACCGACTGGGGCGAGATGGCCGAGCTGCTCACCGACTCCTACTGCATCCAGGCGCCGCAGCGGCTGGCCGCCGCCGTCGACCGGCCGGAGCCGCCGGACGGTGGTGCGGTGACCGCCGGCTGAACCCCGGTCGGACCCTGGGTCAGAGCGAGACGGACGTCCCGACCAGCACCAGCTCGGAGGTGTGCGACCCGGCCACACCGACGCCGGCGGGCCGCGGGCGGAACCCGGGCAGGCCCTCCAGCCCGCCGCCGGCGGCGACGACCCGCAGGTCGAGCGGCTGCCCGGCCGGCACGACGAGCGCCACCTCGAACCCGTCCTCGCCCGGGGCGTAGAAGCGGGTGTCGAGGGCGCCGCCCTCGACCGGGACCGGGCGCCCGGCGACCTTCGCGCTCTCCACGCCGGAGGCGTTCAGCTGCACGTACCGCAGGGCTCCCGCGGTGCCGATCGGCGCGCCCGCGCCCGGCGTCACGCGCAGGGTGAGGACGCGGGCGTCGCCCGCCGGCTCGGCGTCCAGCACGTCGACGACGGGGGCGGGCAGGTCGGCCGCCTCGGCGTCGCCGGCGTGCACCTCGCCCTCGAACATCGGGAAAGGCTCGGACAGGTCGGTCTCGGTGCCCACGAACTGCGCGGTCCAGTCGCTCGGGCTGTCCTCGTCGGAGACCCAGTGCGCCGAGCCGGTGTCGGCGTCGAGCGCGTACGCGAGGCGGGTGGGCTCGGGGTGCTCGGCGTCGAACGGGTCGACGACGAAGCCGACGACGAGCGCGACGACGCCCACCGCGGCGCACCCGCCCACCAGGCCGAGCGCGCGGCGCCGGCCGCGGGGCCACAGCACCGCGAGGACGGGGGTGAGCGCCAGCCCGAGCAGCGCGGCGACGACCGCGGGCGCGGCGCCCGTCGCGAGCCCGAGCGCCGGGAAGAACAGCAGGACGATCGGCACCAGGACGACGACGCCCACGGCCGCTCCCAGGGTCACGACCACCCGCCGGCCCACGACGCCGCGCGCCGCCCGCAGCGTGAGCAGCCAGGCGACGGCGCCCGCGAGCGCCGGCAGCGCGGCGAGGTAGGAGCCGCCGGGGGTGGCGGCGGCGAGGACGACACCGAGGACGGCGAGCCAGCCGAGCGCCCCGACCGCGAGCGCCGCCCCGCCGAGCGACCGGCGCAGCCCCAGGAACCATGCGGTCCACACGGTCGCGACGACGGCGAGCAGGGCGACGCGGAAGGCCCAGGGCCGCCACGGGTCGAGCATCTCGTCGTAGCCGGGCCGCACCAGGCCCATGACCCACCACAGCGCGATCGACCCGGCGACGGCGCCGACGATCGGCAGGAGGGCGGAGACGAAGCCGAGGGCGAGGGTACCGGCCGTGGTCCGTTCGCCGCGCACCTCGCGCCGGCGGGCGAGGGCCACGGCGAGGGCGCCGACCGCGAGCACGGCGGCGATCGCGAGCGGCCACACCAGCCAGCCCGGGTAGCGCGCCAGCACGCCGCCCGGCAGCGGGAAGTAGGTGGCGTCGTTCGCCGACGGGGTGGCGAGCGCCGCCGCGTCGCCGTTCCCGAGCTCGCGGGCCAGCGCCAGCATGTTGGCGCCGTGGTGCTGCAGGCTCGCCGTCGACATCCGCTCGGGCGTGTCCTGCGGCGCGTGGTAGGTGGCCGACCCGTCGATGTACGCCGAGTTGAGCCCGGTGAAGCGTCCCTCCGGGTCGTCGAGGAACGGCGAGAAGTCGGTGTCGTTCGGGAGGATCCGGTAGACCTCGACCGCCATCGAGCTGCCTACGGGGTACGGCACGTGGGCGTAGGCGTCGACGAGCGCCGCGTTGCCGTCCGAGGTCTCGAACATGATCGCCGGGCCGGACGAGCCGCGGGCCTCGACGTTGACCACGACACCGCCGTCGGCCGCGCGGGGGTCGGCGTGCGCGAACGCCTCCGCGCCGCACAGGCACGCCTCCTCCGCGTCGGTGAACACGAGCACGAGGTCGTTGCGCAGCGGCTCGCCCTCCCCGAGCGCGCGGGCGGTCTCGAGCAGCGTCGCGACGCCCGCGCCGTCGTCGTTCGCGCCGTAGGACACCTCGGCGGAGTCGTAGTGCGCGACGAGGAAGACCGGCCCGGTCGAGTCGGTCCCGGGGATCGTGGCGACGACGTTCTTGGTGGCCGCGACGCGGCTCTGGTCGCCGAGGCGCCCGGACATGCCGACGCCGTCGGTCACCTCCGGGTCGAGACCCAGCTCCTCGAGGTCCGCGACGATCGTGTCGCGGACGTCGGCCGCCGCCGCGGTGCCGTGGGGGTGCACCTCGCCGCCCACCGCCTCGACCGTCGCGAACGCACGCTCGGCGCTGAACTCGTCCGCGGCGGCGTCCGCGGGCCGCGGGGACGGCGGCAGCACCGACCAGACGGCGAGCGCCGCCAGGACGAGCAGGAACAGGGAGCACGCGAGCGACGTCGCCCGCGACCGGGTCTGGGTCACCCGGGCACGCTAGCGGCGCCCGCGCGCCGTGTCCCAATCGTGATACGCGCCGTCCCAGGTGGATCGGTCCGTGGACCGTCGCCGGGTCGACGGGCGGACCGACGATCGGATGGACGGGCGGAACGGTGGTTGGATCGTCCGGTGCGCGCGATGACGTTCGACCGGTTCGGCGGCCCCGTCACGGTCCGCGAGGTGCCTGACCCGACGCCGCCGCCCGGCGGCGTCGTCGTGCGCGTCCACGCGAGCGGCCTGTGCCTGAGCGACTGGCACGCCTGGGCGGGGCACGACCCCGACATCACCGCACTCCCCCACGTGCCCGGCCACGAGCTCGCCGGGGTCGTCGCCGCGGTGGGCGACGGGGTCGAGAGCTGGCGCGTGGGCGACCGCGTGACGTCGCCGTTCGTGTGCGGCTGCGGGCGCTGCGACTGGTGCCGCTCGGGCCAGGCCCAGGTCTGCCCGGACCAGACGCAGCCGGGGTTCACGCACGCCGGGTCGTTCGCGGAGCTGGTGGTGCTGCACGCCGCCGACACCAACCTCGTCGCCCTGCCCGACGCCGTCGACGACGCCACCGCCGCGAGCCTCGGGTGCCGCTTCGCCACCGCCTACCGCGCCGTCGCCGACCGGGCCCGCGTGCGCCCGGACGAGCGGGTGGTGGTGGTCGGTGCGGGCGGCGTGGGCCTCAGCGCCGTCATGGTCGCCGCGGCGCTCGGCGCGCAGGTCGTGGCCGTCGACCGGCACGACGGCGCGCTCGAGGCCGCGCGCCGGGCCGGGGCCGCGCACACGGTCCGCGCCGACGAGGGCGTCGACGTCGCCGGCGCGGTGCAGGACCTCACCGGCGGCTGCCACGTGAGCGTCGACGCCGTCGGCAGCGAGCGCACCTGCGCCGACGCGATCGGCAGCCTGCGCCGAAGCGGGCGGCACGTGCAGGTCGGCCTGCTGCCGCCGGTCGACGGCCACCCGCGCGTGCCGATGTCCCGCGTGATCGGCTGGGAGCTGGACGTGCTCGGCAGCCACGGGATGGCCGCCGCCGACTACCCGGAGATGCTCGCGCGCGTCGCCGACGGCACGGTGCGGCCGGGCGACCTCGTCAACCGCGTCGTCGGCCTGGACGAGGGCGCCCGGCTCCTCCCCGACCTGCCCGGCACCCCGCGCTCCGGGATGGTCGTCGTCGACCCGCGGCGCTGACACACGGCAGGGCCGCGGGCCCGACGTCGCGGAGATCACCCCGCCGGCGGCCCGCCGGTCGTGGCCCGGCGGCCCGGCCGGGACTATGCTGGCGGACGGCCTGAGCAGCAGCGGCGACCGCCGCAGGACGACGAGGGAGGTGCGCGCCACATGACCCGTAGCGAGCCTCCCAGTAGTCCGAGCCGCGACTGACGGCTCCCCGCCCGGCCGTGCCGGGCGGCCGTGGCGCACGTGCCCTGATCCGGCGCCACCGTTCCTCCGAGTGCCCCGAGATCCCCGGGCGCCCCCAGCCGCAGTCGCGGGACCGACGACCGCCCTCGTCCCTGCACGCCTGCATGCCTCGGAGTCCGCCATGTCCGTCACCTCCCCCCGCACCACCGGCTCCCGCACGGTCCGCACCCGTCCCCTGCTCGGTGCGCTGCGCCCGCGCCGCGCCACCCCGGCCTCCGGCGCGGGCGGCCACCTCGGCAGCACCCGCCCCGACGCGGGCCCGGCGCGCCGCGACGTGCCCGGCCGCTCCTCGATCGTCGAGTCCGCCCTGTACGACGCGGACGGTCGCCGGGTCGCGAGCTTCACGCGCCTCGCGGACACCTTCCGCGAGCTGCGCGCGCACCCGGGCGGCATGGCGTGGATCGGGCTGGAGCGGCCCGACGAGACCGAGCTCGCCCAGCTGGCGCGGGAGTTCGACCTGCACCCGCTGGCCGTCGAGGACGCGATCGTCGCGCACCAGCGGCCCAAGATCGAGCGCTACGGCGACACGCTGTTCGTCGTCCTGCACGCCGCCCGCTACGTCGACCACGCGGAGGAGGTGGAGTTCTCCGAGCTGCACGTGTTCGTGGGCCCGGACTTCGTCGTCACGGTGCGGCACGGCTCGTGCCCCGACCTGTCGGCCGTGCGCACCCACCTCGAGGCGCACCCGGCCATGCTGGCCCGGGGACCCGAGTCGGTGCTGTACGCGATCGTGGACCGCGTCGTCGACGACTACGCCCCCGTCGTGGCCGGCCTCGACGGCGACATCGACGAGATCGAGTCCGAGGTGTTCGGCGGCGACGCGGCGGTCTCGCGGCGCATCTACGAGCTCTCCCGCGAGGTCGTCGAGTTCCAGCGGGCGGTGCGGCCCCTGCAGCGCGTGTGCGGCTCGCTCGCCAAGGGCGCGGAGAAGTACGGCGTCACCGAGGAGATGCAGGCCTACCTGCGCGACGTCGCCGACCACCTCACCGAGGTCGCCGACCGCGTCGAGTCGTTCCGCGCCGCCCTGCGCGACATCCTCACCGTGAACGCCACGCTCGTGGCCCAGCGGCAGAACGAGGAGATGACGCACCTCACCGAGGTGTCCATCCGCCAGGGCGAGGAGGTCAAGAAGATCTCCGGCTGGGCGGCCATCCTCTTCGCGCCGACCCTCGTCGGCACGGTGTACGGGATGAACTTCGACGACATGCCCGAGCTGCACTGGGCCTGGGGCTACCCCGCCGCGCTGGTGGCCATGCTCAGCGTGAGCGTGGCGCTCTTCGCCGTCTTCCGGTGGAAGCGCTGGATCTGAGCGGGTCGGGCGGCGCCGCGTGGTCACGCGCGCCGTCGCCGGGCGCGGTCGCTAGGGTCGCGGGGTGACCTCGACCGCGACGACCGCGCCCGGCAGCCCGACCACGGACCCCGGCGGCCTCCACCCCGCCACCCGCACGCTCCTGGCGCTCGGTGCGGCCGTCGTCGTCCTCGCGGGGGTGCACTGGGCCTCGGACGTCCTGGCGCCCGTGTTCCTCGCCGCGGTGATCGTCATCATCTGCCACCCCGTGCGCCGCCCGCTGGAGGCCCGGGGCTGGCCGCGCTGGGCGGCCACCACGGCCGTGATCGTCGTCGCGTACCTCATCCTCGCGGCGCTGCTCGCGATGCTCGTCTTCGCCGGCTTCCAGTTCGCCGACCTGGTGACCGAGTACTTCCGCGACCTGGAGCAGTCGGTGACCCAGGTCGCCGCGCAGCTGTCCGAGCTGGGCCTGGACACCCAGGTCGCGGACGCCGCGACGTCGTTCCTGGAGCCCTCCCGCCTGCTCTCCCTCGCGGGCAGCGTGAGCGGCATGGTCCTGTCCGTGGCGACGGCCTTCTTCTTCGTGCTCGCCTACGCGATCTTCATGGCCGCGGACGCCGCGCGGTACGCCACCGCGTCCCGCGTCTTCGGCGCCACGCACGCGGAGCAGATCGGTCGCGCGACGCGGTTCAGCACGGGGGTGCGCCGCTACTTCGTGGTCAACGCGACGTTCGGCGCGATCGTCGCGATCGTCGACGGCTTCGCGCTCGCGCTGCTCGGCGTCCCCGCCCCCGTGGTGTGGGCGATCCTCGCGTTCGTCACCAACTTCATCCCGAACATCGGGTTCGTGCTGGGCCTGGTCCCGCCGCTCGTCATGGCCTTCGTCGTCGGGGGCTGGCCCCTGGCCCTGGCCGTCGCGGCGGTCTACTGCGTCGTGAACGTGGTGCTCCAGGTGCTGGTGCAGCCCAAGTTCGTCTCGGACGCCGTGAGCCTGAGCCTCACGCTGAGCTTCATGTCGGTCGTCTTCTGGACGTTCGTCATCGGCCCGCTCGGCGCCATCCTCGCGATCCCGCTGACCCTGCTGGTGCGGGCGCTCGTCCTCGAGGGCGACCCCCGCACCGTGTGGCTCCGGTGGCTCTCCGGCGACGACGTCACGCCCGACGTGGTCGTCCCCGACGACGCACGGCCCGCGGCACCGGCCGAGGCCGTCGCGACCGCGCCGGACCCCGTGCCCTCGCACCCCGCCGTCGACCGCGTCCGCGACGCGCTGGACGCCGCCGGTGCGGACGGCGAGATCCGCTGGCTCGACGACCACGCCACCACCGCCGCCCGTGCCGCCGAGGCGCTCGGCGTCCCCGTCGGGGCGATCGCGAACTCGCTGGTCTTCACGCTCGACGACGAGCCGGTGCTCGTCCTGACGAGCGGCGCCCACCGCGTCGACACCGGCTTCCTGGGCTCCCGCCTCGGCGGGCGGCTCGCGCGGGCGAGCAAGGAGACCGTGCGCGACGCCACCGGCCAGGTGATCGGCGGCGTCGCGCCCGTGGGCCACCCCGCCCCCGTGCGCACGCTGGTCGACGTAGACCTGCGGGGGCACGACGTCGTGTGGGCGGCGGCGGGGCACGCCAAGACCGTGTTCCCCACGTCCTACGACGAGCTGGTGCGGATCACGGGCGGCACGCCGACGCCGGTCGTGCCGCCCGCGGAGTGACCCCCGGCGACCTCGGGAGCGGGCCCGCTCAGTAGCCCAGCGCGTCGAGCGCGGCGTCCGCCATCGCGCTCTCGCCGCGCGCGTTCGGGTGCACGGGCACCACGTTCGTGCCGAACAGCAGCGGCTCCACCCAGCGCTCGCCGGCCGGGGCGCACGCGTCGCGGCCCTCGCTGCGCTCCGCGAGGTCGACGAACGTCGCCCCCGCCTCCTCGGCCGCCCGCTCGATGACGCCGTTGAGCGTGGCCTGCAGGTCGCGCAGGTAAGGCACGTCGCCGGCCGCGACGGGGAGCTTGGCGAAGCACCCCTTCTCCGCGGGCAGGATCCAGGGGTAGCCGAGGATCGCGACCTCGGCGTGCGGGGCGCGGGCCTTGATGTCCGCGAGCGCCTGCCGGACGGCCGGGTAGGTGGACTCCTCGACCTGGCTGGTGAACCGGTCGCCGTAGGTGCGCTCGCACGGGTTGCCGCGCCCGGCGGTGAGGGCGCCGGCCGAGCCGCAGGCCAGCAGCGCCCCGATGAACGTGCTGTTGTCGTTGCCGCCGATGGTGAGGGTGACCAGGTCGGCGTCCTCGGTGACCGCCTTGAGCTGCGGAGCGACGCCCGGGTACTGGGCCTTCGTGAGGTGCTTGGTCTGCGCCGCGCCGCAGGTGACGTCCACGAGGTCCGCGCCGATCCGGTCGGCGACGAAGTGCGGGTAGTTCAGGGTCGTGCGCAGGCAGGCGAGCGGGGCGTCGGGGTCGGGCGGCAGGATGCCCGACCCTGCGGAGTAGGAGTCCCCGAGGGCGACGTACCGGAGCGGGTCGGGCGCTGCACCGGCGGGAGCGGCGCCGGCGACGATGCCGGCGGCGGCGACCGCGACGGCGGAGGCCGCGGCGAGGGCGGTACGGCGAGTGCGACGTGCGAGGTGCATGACAACTCCCTTGTTGTGTCCGCAGGCGCTCGACGGTGAACGCCGAGACCGAGTATCACGACGTGCGACGGCGTCTACTAGCCGCCACGCCGCGGACTCTTGCCCCCGGCACCCGCCCTGCCGGCCGGGCCCGCGCGGCGAGCGAGGAGCTCGGACACCCGGCGCCTCAGCGGGTGAACAGCACCCGCCCGTCGGGGTCGCCCTCCCGGCGCGGTCGCAGCGCCGACGGGGCGGGCCACGGCAGCTCGAAGCGCTCGACGGCGACGTCGATCGCGCCGAAGTCGTCGGTCTGCACGACCACGTGGTCGGGCGTGACCTCGACCAGCCGCACCCGCAGCGGCTCGTCGTCGTCGCGCTCGAGCATCCAGACGTCGGCCATCCACGACAGCCCCGTCGTCTCGAGCGACTCCTCGGCGTCGATCCAGTCGAGCGGCCCGCTCACGTCGCGCCCGAGCAACGACACGGCGACCCACCCGTCGCCCTCGGGGCGCAGCCAGCCCAGCACCTCGCGGTCGTCGGGACGGCGGTGCTCGATCCAGTCGGCGGGCAGGGAGGTCTCGGGCGCAGGCATGCCGGCACCGTAGGCGACGCCCGCGGCCCGGGGCGAGCGGAATCCCCACCACCTCGACGACGACGTACTACCTCGCGCGACCCGGTACTACCTCGCGCGACCCGGTGCTACCTCGCGGGAGGGGTGCCGGCCTGGGCGCGGCCGTCGGCGTGGCCCCGGGCGTAGGCCTCGGCGCTGCCCTCGCGGAACAGGTCGTCGGCGCTGGGGCGCACCAGCGTGCGGGCGCCGGGGCCGTCCGCCTCGGGGCCCACCCCCGCGCGGACGTGCCGCGCGAGGCCGCGCACCACCGCGACGGGGCGGCCGTCCGCCTTGCCGCGCACCAGCTCCGAGGCGGCGGCGAGCTCGTCGGCCACGGCGGTCACCGTGACCGACAGCGGGCGTCCGTGCCCGTCGAGGCCGCCGCGCAGGTCGTCGACGACGTCCACGCCCGCCGCGCCGATCGCGATGTCCGTGAGCCCGTCCCGCCAGGTCCGCCCGGCGGTGTCGGTGACGACGACGCCGAGCCGGTCCAGGCCGAACCGCGCGCGCAGGGCGGCCCGCAGCGCGCGCGCCGAGGCGTCCGGGTCCTCCGGCAGCAGGAGGACCGTGCCGTCGGGGGTGTTGGAGGCGTCGACGCCGGCCGCGGCCATCACCAGGCCCAGCCGGTTCTCGACGATGCGCAGTGGCGGCTGACCGTCCGGCCGCGCCCGGGTCGCGACCACGCGCACGGTCTCGTCGGTGATCGCCTGCTCCCGGTCGGCGGCGCGCACCACGCGGCCCTCGGCCTTCGAGACGATCTTGGAGGTGACGACGACGACGTCGCCCTCGGCGAGCGGGTCGCCGGACGCCGCGCCGTCCGCGGCGAGGGCGTCGCCCACCAGCCGCGCCAGGTCGTCGCCCGGCCGCACCTCCGGGAAGCCGGCGGGCGCCCAGAGGGTGATCCGAGCGCTCACCGCACCAGCTTCGGGAGCACCTCGCGGCCGAAGACCTCGATCCACTCCTTCTGGTTGCGCCCCACGTTGTGCAGGTAGATACGGTCGAAGCCGAGGTCGACGTACTTCTGGATCGCCGCGCGATGCTCGTCCGGGTCGGCGCTGATGACCATGCGCCCCTCGAAGTCCTCCGGGCGCACCAGCTTGGCCATCTGCGCGAAGTCGTGCGGCGAGCGGATGTCGGCCTTGGGGAACTTCATGCCGCCGTTGGGCCACTCGGTCATCGCGTTCGCGAGCGCCTCCTCGTCGGTCTCCGCCCACGACATGTGCACCTGCAGCACCTTGGGCATCCCCTGCGGGTCGCGACCGGACTCGCGCACGCCGTCGTCGAACTTGCCGAAGAGCATCTCGATCTTCTCCAGCGGCGCCCCGACGGTGATGAGGCCGTCGGCGTGCTTGCCGGCGCGCTTCGCGGTGATGGGGCCGGCCGTCGCGACGAGGATCTCGGGCGGTACCTCGGGCATGGTCCACAGTCGCGTGGACTCCATCTTGTAGTACTGCCCGGAGTGCTTGACGTCCTTGCCGTCGATGCCCGAGGCGAACAGCTTCTTGATGATGTCGATGGCCTCGAACATGCGGTTGATCCGCTCCGGCGCCTCGGGCCAGTAGCCGGCGACGACGTGCTCGTTGAGCGCCTCGCCGGACCCGAGGCCCAGCCAGTGCCGGCCGGGGTACATCGCGGCGAGAGTGGCCGAGGCCTGCGCGACCATCGCCGGGTGCCAGCGGAACGTCGGCGCGGTGACGCCAGGGCCGAGGTCGCCGCGGGTGCGCTCGCCGAGCGCCGTCAGCACGTTCCACACGAAGGCCGCCTCGCCCTGCTGCGGCACCCACGGCTGGAAGTGGTCGGCCGCCATGACGCCGGAGAAGCCGTGCTCCTCGGCGTAGGCCGAGTACTCGACGACGTCGGTGGGGTGGAACTGCTCGAGCATCGCGGCATAGCCGATGGTCAGGTCGGGGTTCGCAGCCATGGCTCGACCCTATCCCCGGCCGACGCCCAGGTATGTGGTACCGGACCCGACCGCACAGCCCGACCGCACAGCCCGACCGCTCGGCCCGGCCCGCTCAGCCCAGACGCTTGGCGAAGAAGTGCTCGGCGTACGGGTTGTCGTTGTACCGGGCGATGCGCCGGTAGCCGGCGCGCTCGTACATCGCGACCGCCTCGGTGAGCGTCCCGTTCGTGTCGAGGCGCACCTCCCGGTGGCCGAGGTCGCGGCTCACCCCCTCGAGGTGGCGCAGCAGCCGCGAGCCGAGCCCGGCGCCCCGCCATCCGGGGTGCACCCACATCCGCTTGATCTCGCCGACGCCCCCGACCACGCGCCCGACCGCGCAGCCGTCCGCACCGTTCGCCAGCGTCCGCACCCCGCCGCACGCGACGGGCTCGCCGTCGCTCGTCGCGACGACGAACGCGCCCGACGGCGGCGCGAGCCGCGCGTCCTCCGGGTCGGGCTCGCCGGCAGCGGGTCGGGGGCCGGGGTCGAACCCGCCGGGGAACCGCTCGTCGAGCTCCGTCACGTAGGCCGCGACCGCGCGCCGGGCGATCTCCGACGCCGGGTCCACGCGCTCGAGCGTGACGGTCGCGGCCCGCACCAGCAGGTCGGCCTCCGCCAGGGCCGCGGCGAGGCGGGCGCGCTGCCGGACGGTGAGCGGCGCGACGAGGTCGCGGGCCCGGTCCACGGACCTCCGCTCCAGGTCGTCCCACGCGCGGCGGCCCGCGGCGGTGAGGTCGACGCGTCGCCGTCGCCGGTCGTCGGGGTCCGGCACGACGGCGACGAGCCCGTCGGACTCCAGCCGGCGCAGCAGCCGGCTGAGGTATCCCGAGTCCAGGCCGAGCCGGGCGCGCAGGTCCCGGGTGGTGCCCGGCTCGGTACCGATCTCGAACAGGAGACGGGCGGTGCCCAGCGGCATCCCGGTGCCGAGGAACGAGTCCTCGAGCGCCCCCACGCGCTGCGTGTAGCTGCGGTTGAACCGCCGCACGACGTCGACGTGCCGTTCGACCTGTCGGTCGGCCTGCGCCGCCGTCTCCGCCGCCGTCCCGTCCTTCGTGCCCGTCATACCTCTGACTCTAGTCAGAGGAACTGGACGGCGCTCCGGCACCGTCCGCCGATCGAGACGGGCATGCCCGGCAGGTCCGCCGGATCTGGGAGAATGAGCGACCATGAGCGACTTCCCGACCCCCGAGGCGCCGACCGCGCCCGCGCAGACCCCCGCAGCGACCCCGTCCGCCGGCAACCCTGTTGCTCAGGTAGCCGGCGACGTCGTGCGCGCGGTGGTCCGGGAGGTACCGGACAAGGTCAGCCTGGAGGGTCTGGAGCAGCGCTTCGACGAGCGCTGGTCGGCCGAGGGCACCTACGCGTTCGACCGCAGCGCCACGCGCGAGCAGGTGTACTCGATCGACACCCCGCCCCCCACGGTCTCGGGCTCCCTGCACGTGGGCCACGTGTTCAGCTACACCCACACGGACACCGTCGCGCGCTTCCAGCGCATGCGCGGCAAGAAGGTCTTCTACCCGATGGGCTGGGACGACAACGGCCTGCCCACCGAGCGCCGCGTGCAGAACTACTACGGCGTGCGCTGCGACCCGTCGCTGCCGTACGTCGAGGGCTTCGAGCCCCCGCACGAGGGCACCGACGGCAAGAACGTCAAGCCCGCCGACCAGGTGCCGGTCAGCCGCCGCAACTTCATCGAGCTGTGCGAGCGGCTCACCGCCGACGACGAGCGCCAGTTCGAGGAGCTGTGGCGCCGCCTCGGCCTGTCCGTGGACTGGGCGCAGAACTACCAGACCATCGACGCCACGTCCCGCGCCGCGTCGCAGCGCGCGTTCCTGCGCAACCTCGCTCGCGGCGAGGCGTACCAGGCGGAGGCGCCGGGCCTGTGGGACGTGACCTTCCAGACCGCCGTCGCGCAGGCCGAGCTCGAGGCGCGCGAGTACCCCGGGTTCTACCACCGGGTCGCGTTCCACCGGCCCGACGGCGGGGAGCCGGTCTACATCGAGACCACCCGCCCGGAGCTCATCCCGGCCGTCGTGGCGCTCATCGCCCACCCGGACGACGAGCGGTACCAGGGCCTGTTCGGCACCACGGTCACCTCGCCGCTGTTCGGCGTCGAGGTGCCGGTGCTCGCGCACCCGGCCGCCACCATGGACAAGGGCGCGGGCATCGCCATGTGCTGCACCTTCGGCGACCTCACCGACGTGCAGTGGTGGCGCGAGCTGCGGCTCGCCACCCGCTCGGTCATCCAGCGCGACGGCCGCCTCTCCCGCGAGACGCCGGAGTGGATCGCGGGCGGACCGGGAGAGGCCCTGTACACCGAGGAGCTCGCGGGCAGGACGACGTTCAGCGCCCGCAAGGCGGTCGTCGACGCCCTGCGCGCCTCCGGCGACCTGGACGGCGAGCCCACCGCCACCCAGCGCATGACGAACTTCTACGAGAAGGGTGACAAGCCCCTCGAGATCGTCACGTCCCGCCAGTGGTACATCCGCAACGGCGGGCGCGACTGGGACGCCCGCGACCTCAAGGCCGAGCTGCTCGCCCGCGGCAAGGAGCTCGACTTCCACCCCGACTTCATGCGCGTGCGCTACGAGAACTGGGTCAACGGCCTCAACGGCGACTGGCTCATCTCGCGCCAGCGCTTCTTCGGCGTGGCGGTGCCGCTGTGGTACCCGGTCACCGAGGCGGGCGACGTCGACCACGACCACCCGATCGTCCCGTCCGAGGCGGAGCTGCCCGTCGACCCGACGTCGCAGGCCCCGGCCGGCTACGACGAGTCGCAGCGCGGCGCGCCCGGCGGCTTCGTCGGCGACGCCGACGTCATGGACACCTGGGCGACGTCGTCCCTGTCGCCGCTCATCGTGTCCGGCTGGGAGCGCGACGAAGACCTGTTCTCCCGCGTGTACCCGATGGACCTGCGCCCGCAGGGGCAGGACATCATCCGCACCTGGCTGTTCTCCTCGGTGGTGCGCTCGCACCTCGAGTGCGGGGTGCTGCCGTGGAAGCACGCCGCCATCAGCGGCTGGATCCTCGACCCGGACCGCAAGAAGATGTCCAAGTCCAAGGGCAACGTCGTCACGCCGATGGCGCTCCTGGAGGAGCACGGCGCGGACGCGGTCCGCTACTGGGCCGCCGCGGCCCGCCTGGGCACGGACGCCGCGTTCGAGGTCGGCCAGATGAAGATCGGCCGCCGCCTCGCGATCAAGGTGCTCAACGCCTCGAAGTTCGCGCTGACGTTCGGCGTCGACCCCGAGACGGGGGCCGGCGAGATCGTGCTGGACCCGGCCCGCGTCACCGTCGCCCTGGACCGCGCGATGCTCGCCGGGCTGGCGGACGTCGTCGAGCAGGCCACGGCCGCGTTCGAGGCCTACGACCACACCCGCGCGCTCGAGGTCACGGAGACGTTCTTCTGGACCTTCTGCGACGACTACCTCGAGCTGGTCAAGGACCGCGCCTACGGCGCGGGGGCCGCGGCCACCGAGGTGACGGCCGAGACGGTGTCGGCGCGCACGGCCCTCGCCCTCGCCGTGGACTCGCTGCTGCGCCTGCTGGCACCGTTCCTGCCGTTCGCGACCGAGGAGGTCTGGTCGTGGTGGCGCGCCGGGTCGGTGCACCACGCCGCCTGGCCCGTGGCCGCCCCGCTGCGCGACGCGGCCGGCGACGCCGACCCCGTGCAGCTCACCGCCGCCGGGCACGCGCTCGCGGCGCTGCGCAAGATCAAGTCCGAGGCCAAGGTCTCCATGCGCACGCCGATCCTCAGCGCCTCCATGGCTGTCCCGGCCGCGCTGCTCGACGGCGTCCGGTCGGCCCTCGACGACGTGCGCGGCGCCGGACGCGCCACCGGCACCCTCGACGTCGTCGAGGCGGCCGAGGGTCAGGGCAACCCGGACGTGCAGGGCGGCATCGTCGTCACGGCGTCCGAGCTGGGCGAGCCCCCGGCCCGCAAGCCGAAGGCCTGACGCCGAGATAGAGAACCCGGACCCGCGAGATAGAGAGGCCGGGACGGCACCGCAACGGGTTGCGGTC
>NZ_JBHVBO010000072.1:0-18188 GCF_042668085.1 Isoptericola sp. NPDC057391
GCGTCGCGCTGTCTCGGGCTGGGCGCCCGCGTCGTCAGGCCGTGCGGGCCGGACGACGGTCGGTGCGGGGCCGCTCGGTGCGCGGGGCGCGTCGCTCGGGGGCACCCTTGTCGACCGCGATCCGGAGGGCCTTGCCCGCCACGTGGGCGCGGCCGATGCGGTTCATGTCGGCGTCGTCGAGCGGCCGCGTGATGTCGACCAGCGAGAAGTTGCCGAAGATGTCGATCTTGCCGATGTCGCTGCCCGACAGGCCGCCCTCGTGCGTGAGCGCCCCGACGATGCCGCGCGGCTGAGCGCCGTGCGTGTGGCCGACGGAGATCCGGTAGCGGGTGCCGGCGGCGGGGCGGCGGATGCCGCGGCCCCGGTCGTCCCGGTCGCGGTCGGAGCGCGGGTGGCGGCCGGTCCGGTCGCCGTCGCGCTCCGTCCGCTCGGCGCGGTGCGTCTCGCGGGTGCGCCCGCCCTTGGCCTCGGCCCGCTCGCGCTCGTGCTCCTCCTGGGCGGCGCGCTGCTGCGGGCCGTCGTCGCCGACCGCGAGCGCCAGCAGGGCGGCCGCGACCTGGAAGGCGTCGTCGTTCCCCCCGACGAGGGCCGGCGTGCCGTCGGTGTCGACGGCGGAGGGGGCCGTGGTGGCGGCCCGCTCCTGGAGCATCCGGGTGTACAGGTCGAGGCGCCCGGCCTCGATGCGCGTGCCGACGGCGTCGAGCAGGCGACGGGCCCGGTGCTCGGAGACGTCGCGCGGGGAGGGGATCTCGACCTCGGCGAGCGTGGTCCGGATGGTCCGCTCGATGTGCTTGAGCTTGCCGCGCTCGTGGGGTGTGACGAACGACAGGGCGCGCCCGGTGCGCCCGGCTCGACCGGTGCGGCCGATGCGGTGGACGTAGGCCTCGGGCTCGCGGGGGATGTCGAAGTTGACCACGAGGCCGATGCGGTCGACGTCGAGGCCGCGGGCGGCCACGTCGGTGGCGACGAGCACGTCGAGGGCGCCGGACTTGAGGCGCTCGACGATCTTCTCGCGCTCCTTCTGGGCGACGTCGCCGGAGATGGTGGCGGCAGAGGTGCCGCGCTCGACCAGGGCGGCGCCGACCTCCTCGGCGTCCTTGCGGGTGCGGGTGAAGACGATGGTGGCGTCGGCGTCGGAGGTGGCGAGCACCCGGACGAGGGAGCCGATCTTGTGCCGGAAGGGCACGACGGCATAGGTCTGCTCGACGGTCGACACGGTGGACGACTGGCGGGAGACGGCGATCGCGACGGGGTCGGTGAGGTGGGTCTCGGCGACGGCGCGGATGGCGGGCGGCATGGTCGCGGAGAACAGGGCGACCTGTCGCTGGGCGGGAGCCTGGCCGAAGATCGTCTCGACGTCCTCGGCGAAGCCCATGCGGAGCATCTCGTCGGCCTCGTCGAGGACGAGGAACTTGACGCCGTCGAGGGAGAGGGTGCCCCGCTCGAGGTGGTCCATGACGCGGCCGGGGGTGCCGACGACGACGTGCACGCCGTCGCGCAGGGCGCGCTGCTGGGGCTGGTAGGGCGAGCCGCCGTACACGGAGGTGACGCGCACCCCGGGCAGGTGGGTGGCGAAGGACTCGACGGCCTCGGCGACCTGGAGCGCGAGCTCGCGGGTCGGGGCGAGGACGAGGGCCTGCACGTGGCCGCCCGCGACGTCGGCGGCCGGGTCGAGGGCGGCGAGCAGCGGGATGCCGAAGGCGGCGGTCTTGCCGGTGCCGGTCTGGGCGACGCCGGTGATGTCGCGGCCGGCGAGGAGCTCGGGGATGGCGCGCGCCTGGATGGGCGACGGCGTGGTGAACCCGAGGTCGTCGACGGCGGCCTGCAGCGGCGCGGGCAGGCCGAGGTCGGCGAAGGTGGGGTCCTGCCCGGCGGGCTGTCCGGTGGGCAGGGTGGAGTCAGGGGTGCTCAAGGCGGTCACCGTTCTGTGGGTGGTGGGGGAGGAGTCCTGCATCGCCTGAGTCGGCGACGCGGTCGCTCGGTCCCGGACACACACCAGCCCCGCTCTCGGACGGGGCGCAACGAACACGCGGGAGGCACGACGAACTCCGAAGGTGGCCCCAGTCTACCGGGCGCGCCGGTGTGGGGTCGGGCGGGTGCCGGTGAGTTCGGCCACTGGGCGCAGGGCGCGTGCGTAGGATGTGGCCCGTGCAGGAGGGCCAGGAGATCAGCAGCCGGGTCTTCACGATCCCGAACCTGGTGAGCTTGCTGCGCCTGGCGCTGGTGCCGGTGTTCGCGGTGCTGATCGTGGTGGGCGAGGACGTGTGGGCCCTGGGCGTGCTGGCCTTCTCCGGCTTCACGGACTGGCTCGACGGGGTGCTCGCGCGCCGCCTGCACCAGGTGACCCGGCTGGGCCAGATGCTGGACCCGGCGGCGGACCGTCTCTTCATCTTCGTCACGCTGGCGGGCCTGGCGTGGCGGGACGTGGTCCCGCTGTGGTTGCTCGTCGTGATCGTGGCCCGCGACGTGCTGCTCCTGTGCCTGCTCCCGGTCCTCGCGCGGCACGGGTACGGCCCGCTGCCGGTGAGCTTCGTGGGCAAGGCGGGCACGTTCGCGCTCCTGTACGCGTTCCCGCTGCTCCTCCTGGCGACGATGCCCGGCGCGGTGGGCGCGGTGGCGCACGTCGTGGGCTGGGCGTTCACCTGGTGGGGCGTGGGCCTGTACTGGGTGGCGGGCGTGCAGTACCTCCGTCAGGCGCGGGCCCTGGTGGCCGCGAGCGCCGGGCCTGCCGTCGAGGGCACGGAGGGCGAGGCGTGACGGCCCCGGTGCGTGCGCCGGGCCGCCGCCGCCCGGACGAGTCGATGACCCTGCTGGTCGAGGTGATGGAGAAGCCTCTGGACCCGGGGTACGCGGAGGAGGCCGAGCGGCGCGCGGAGGCGGCGCGGGCGGGCCGTCCGACGCGGCGCGGCGGGCTGTCGGTCGTGCTCCTGCTGCTGCTCGCCGCGTTGCTGGGCCTGCTGACCGTGTCCGCGGCGCGGCAGCTGCGAGCGCCGCAGGCCGAGGTGGCGGCGGCGCGGGAGGTGCTGGAGAACCAGATCGTGGACCGGCGCGCCGAGGTGGAGGGGCTGCAGGCCCGGTCGGTGGCGCTGAGCGAGGAGATCGAGGCGCTGCAGCACACCGCGCTCGCCAGCGAGGACCCGGGTCTGTTGCAGACGCTGCAGCGCGACGGGGTGGTCAGCGGGTCGGCCGCGGTGAGCGGCCCGGGCCTGGTGGTCTCCCTGTCGGACGGCGACGCGGCGCAGTCGGAGTCCGACCCCGACGCGAGCGCCCGGGTGCGGGACGCGGACGTGCAGACGGTGGTGAACGCCCTGTGGGCGGCGGGCGCGGAGGCGGTCTCGGTGGACGACCAGCGGCTGACGTCGCTGTCGGCGATCCGGAACGCCGGCGACGCGATCCTGGTGGACCTCGTGCCGCTGCCGGGGCCCACCTACACGATCCGCGCGATCGGCGACCCCGACGACCTGCAGACCGCGTACGCTCGCTCCGGCGCCCCGGCGTACCTGCAGCTGCTGGGGTCGCGCTACGGGATCCAGTCGAGCGTGACCCCGCAGAGCGACCTGTCGCTGCCGGGCGTGGGGAACCAGACCCTGCGGTACGCGTCGCCGTCGGGTGCGGGGGAGTCGTCCTCGCAGCCGGGTGACGAGCCGCAGGAGACACCGCAGGGGACGTCGTCGTCCGACACCGAGGAGGAACGCTCATGATCGCCGCGATCGGGCTCGTGATCGGCGTCATCGCCGGTCTGGTGCTGCAGCCGACCGTGCCGGTTGCGTTGCAGCCCTATCTGCCGATCGCGGTGGTGGCCGCGCTGGACGCCCTCTTCGGTGGCCTGCGCGCCAAGCTCGACGGGTTGTTCGACGACAAGGTGTTCCTGGTGTCGTTCCTGTCGAACGTGGTCGTCGCGGCGTTCATCGTGTTCCTCGGCGACCAGCTGGGCGTGGGCGCGCAGCTGTCGACCGCGGTCGTGGTGGTGCTGGGCATCCGGATCTTCTCGAACGCGGCGGCGATCCGCCGCCACCTGTTCAAGGCGTGAGCGGCGGATGAGCGACCCGAAGGGCGAGCGGCCCGAGGCCCCCGAGGCCCCCGAGGCCCCCGAGGCCCCCGACGACGCTGCGGGCGCGGCGGTGGAGGGCGACGAGGACACGACAGTCACGGCGTCGTCGTCGGACGTCCAGGACGACGGCGCGGAGGCCCCCGTGAGCGCCGGACCGTCGGACGCCCCTGGCGCGGCGGACCCGCAGGGCACCGACGAATCCGCCGACGAGGCCGCCGACGAGGAGCCCGAGCCGTCTGGGGCCGCTTCCGACGACGGCCCCACCGACGGTGGCTCCCCGCAGGACGACGCCGACGACAGGATCGAGCCGCCGGAGGAGCCGCTCGCCGTCGAGCCGGCGCCCGGCGCGGAACCCGCGAGCGAGACCGAGCCTGCGAAGGGTGCGCCCGACGACGACCGGTCTGACGAGCGGGACGACCAGCCGGACGACCAGCCGGACGTGGACGCCCCTGCGCCGGGCGACTCCGCGCCCGCCGCCACCGTCGGTGCGTCCGCCGGGCCGAGCGGGTGGCGTCGGCTGGGGGCGGCGCTGCGGCCCCGGGCGAGCCGGTCGCAGGTGCTGGCGGGAGTGCTGTGCGCGGCGCTGGGGTTCGCGCTGGTCGTGCAGGTGCAGCAGTCGGCCTCCGATCAGCTGTCGTCGGCCCGGCAGGAGGACCTGGTGCGTCTGCTCGACGAGGTCACGGACCGGGCGCAGCAGCTCGGGGACGAGGTCTCGGGGCTGGAGGCCACGCGCGACGAGCTGGAGTCCGGCTCCGGGCAGGCGCGGTCGGCGCTCGAGCTGGCCGAGCAGCGCGCGGAGTCCGAGGGCATCCTGTCGGGGCGGTTGCCGGCGCAGGGCCCGGGGGTGCGGATCACGATCCAGGACCCGGGCGGGGCGCTGAAGGCGTCGCAGATGTTCAACGTGCTGGAGGAGCTGCGCAACGCGGGCGCGGAGGTGGTCGAGCTCAACGGGGTGCGCCTCGTCACGTCCACCTGGTTCGAGGACGAGGGGGACGCGATCGTGGTCGACGGGACCTCCCTCTCCTCCCCGTACGAGTGGACCGTCATCGGTGACCCGGAGACGATGGACCGCGCGCTGGAGATCCCCGGCGGCGCGCTCGCGACGGTGCGCACCGCGGGGGCCGAGGCGTCGACGGCCCGCGAGGACGAGGTGAAGATCACGGCGGTCACTCCGCCGCAGGAACCCGAGTACGCCCAGCCGGAGCGCGAGCAAGGCTGACGCGCCCGGCACGGTGCGTCCGGACTGGTCGGCCGCAGGGTCGGACGCAGGGTCGGACGAGTGGTCGCACGAGTGGTCGGACGTGCCCGCCGGTGGTGGGCGGGCTTCCCGCCCGTGCCCCGGTCGGGGTAGGTTTGTCGGACGACGGCGCACGTCGGACGCACAGTCGGCCATCCGGGGCACCGGTCTCCGGAGCCCGGTCGGCAGCGTCGCCCGACCCACCGGCCCGACCTCACAGGAGGACTGATGACGGACCCCCGCTCTCTTCCGCCGCACCAGGCGGCCGCGGACACCACCGCGCACCTGGGGCGTGTGGGCGCGCCCGCGGAGGAGCAGGCGTTCCGGATCCCGCTGACCGCGGAGGAGGCCGCGGCCGTCGCGGCGCTGCCGCGGCACTCGGCGCTCCTGGTGGTGCAGTACGGCTCCGGCGCCGTGGGGGAGCGTTTCCTCCTGGACTCCGACCGTGCCGTGGCGGGCCGCAGCGAGCAGGCGGACATCTTCCTCGACGACGTGACGGTGTCCCGCAAGCACGCGGAGTTCGCCCGGGAGGGCGACCGGTTCGTCGTGCGGGACATCGGCTCCCTCAACGGCACGTACGTCAACCGGGAGCGCATCGACGCGGCGCCGCTGACGACGGGCGACGAGGTGCAGATCGGCAAGTTCCGCATGTCGTTCCACGCCAGCCCGCAGGCGCCGCGGGATCCGCAGGCGCCCGCGTCGTGACGGCGGCGCAGGCCGCGCAGGGCGACGGGCCCGCCGGCGCGCCCGAACCCTGGCCGCGGGGGATCTCGCGCCAGGCGACGATGCGGATCTCCGACGTGCTCGCCCAGCTGGGCCCGGAGTTCCCGTCGGTCTCCCACTCCAAGCTGCGGTTCCTCGAGGACCAGGGCCTCATCGACCCGGTGCGCACGCCGTCGGGCTACCGCCAGTACAGCCCTGCCGACGTCGAGCGCCTGCGGTTCGTGCTCACGGAGCAGCGGGACTCCTACCTTCCGCTGAAGGTCATCAAGGAGCGTCTCGCCGAGATGGACGCGGGGGAGCCCGCGCCCGGCCCGGCCCCACGGCTCGCCGACGCCGGCGCCGCGCCCGAGGTGTCCCGCCGCCGGTGGACGGTGGAGACCGTCGCGGAGGCGACCGGCACGACGGCCCGCTTCGTGCAGGAGCTGGCGTCCGCGGGCGTGCTGCAGGTCCGGGCCGGCAGCCGGCTGGATGACGGCGCCCCCGACGTGGTGCGGATCGCCGCCCGGCTCGCGGAGCACGGCATCGAGCCGCGGCACCTGCGGTCGTTGCGGGCGTCGGCGGACCGGCACGTGGGCCTGGTGGACCAGCTCGTCGCGCCGTACCGCAGCCAGCAGACCCCGTCCGCCCGCGCCCAGGGTGCGGAGCTCGCGGCCGAGGTGGGTGAGCTGCTCGCCCGCCTGCACTCGACGTGGGTGCGGCAGGGGTCGAGCGACCTCGTCTGACGGGCCGCGCACGGCCCCGGCTCGACGCGTCTCGATCGGGCGGCCTCCCCGGGCGACGTGCGGCACCTTGCGGACGTACCGTGGATCGGTGGAACCCGACGACGCGAGCGACGCACCGATGGTCCCGGTGGAGGTCCTCGGCGTGCGGCAGCAGCAGCACGACCAGGAGATCGTCGTGCTGCTCCTGGACGCCGCCGCGAACCTCGCCGTCCCCATCGTCATCGGGGCGCGCGAGGCGTCGGCCATCGCGATGGCGCAGGCCGGGCTCGTGACCCCGCGCCCGATGACGCACGACCTCCTGCGCGACCTCCTCGGCGCGGTGGGCGTGGAGCTCGAGCAGGTCGAGATCGTGGCGCTCGACGGCGGGGTGTTCTTCGCGGAGCTCGTCCTGTCCAACGGCACCCGGCTGGACTCGCGCGCCTCGGACGCGATCGCGCTGGCCGTGCGGACCGGGAGCCCGGTGCTCTGCTCGGCCGAGGTGGTCGCCGTCGCCGGCGTCGAGGTGGTGGACGTCGAGCAGCAGCGCGAGGTGGAGAAGTTCCGCGACTTCCTCGACCACGTGACCGCCGCCGACTTCACCGCCCCCGGGGGTCCGCACGAACCGGGCACGCCCCCGAACGGCGGCGAGCGGCCGGACGACGCCCCTCCGTGACGCCGCCACGCCCGGGCGGACCCTCGACCTCCGGTTGACGGTCAGACTCGGCTACCGTAGGAGCCGAACCCTCAAGTCGTGATCGAAAGTTGAGGGGCGGGCGTGAGGCCCCCGGCGCGGGGCGGGCCGCGCGACACGCGGTCCCGCTCGGTGCCGACGTCGTTGACGACCCCCCAGGGGCGTCCTAGCGTGGAGTCGAACACCAGGAGGCACAGTGAACAGCAGCGGTGAGGCAAGCGTCCCCACGGGTGCTTCGGTGCCGCACGGCGCCCAGGGGCTCCTCTTCGGCGAGGACCTCACGGAGCAGGACGCCGCCACCGGGTACCGCGGCACCACGGCGTGCCGGGTCGCGGGGATCACCTACCGCCAGCTCGACTACTGGGCCCGCACCGGCCTCGTGGAGCCGTCCATCCGCCCGGCGACGGGCTCCGGCACGCACCGCCTGTACAGCTTCCGCGACATCCTCGTGCTCAAGGTGGTCAAGCGGCTCCTCGACACCGGGGTCTCGCTGCACCAGATCCGCAGCGCCGTCACCCACCTGCGCGAGCGCGGCGTCGAGGACCTGGCGCAGATCACGCTCATGAGCGACGGCGCGTCCGTCTACGAGTGCACGTCGCCGGACGAGGTCGTGGACCTCGTCCAGGGCGGCCAGGGCGTGTTCGGCATCGCCGTCGGCCGGGTGTGGCGCGACATCGAGGGCACCCTGTCGGAGATGCCGACCGAGTCCCTCGAGGACGAGGAGCCCGCCACGCACGAGGGCGACGAGCTCGCCGCCCGGCGTCGCGCCCGCTCCGCCGGCTGACTCTCAGAGGAAGGGTCGCAGCGGCGACATCAGCCGCTCGGCGACCTTCGACAACGGGTGCCGGCGCTGCCACTCAGCCAGCGTCAGCTCACGCGAGTTCGACTGGTCCATGCGGAACGCGTCCTCGAGCTGACCCGCGAGCCCGGCGTCCACGACCTCGAGGTTGATCTCGTAGTTGCCCGTGAGGCTCAGCCTGTCGATGTTCGCGGTGCCGACGGTGGTCCAGCGCCCGTCGATGGTCGCGGTCTTCGCGTGGATCATCGCCCCCTGGTACAGGAGGATCCGCACGCCGCCGCGCAGCAGCGTCGCGTAGTGGCCCCGCGCGAGCCAGTCGGCCACGACGTGGTTGGACCGCTCCGGCACCAGGACGCGCACGTCGACGCCGCGCGCCGCGGCCGCGAGGAGCCCCGCCTGGATGTCCTCGTCGGGGATGAAGTACGCCTGCGTGATGTACACGTGCGAGCAGGCGCGGTCGATCGCGTCGAGGTAGATGCCCCGGATGGGGAAGACCAGCTCCGAGGGCGCGTTGCGCGCCGCGCGCAGCTCGGGCAGCCACAGCGACGAGCCGACGTCCTGCAGGACCGGCAGCCGCGGGCCGCGCCACCGGTTCCAGAAGTCGACGAACGCGTTCCGCAGCTCCCACGCCGACGGGCCCGTGAGCCGCAGGTGCGTGTCCCGCCACTGTGTCGCGTAGAGCGAACCGATGTTGTACCCGCCGACGAACGCCGTCTCGTCGTCGACGACGAGGATCTTGCGGTGGTCGCGGCCCGAGCGTCGCACGTCGAGCATCAGCAGCCCCGGCCGCATCGCGGGGAAGCGGAGCACGTGCACGCCGGGCAGGTCGTAGAACCTCCGGGAGATCACGAGGTTCGCGAAGCCGTCGTAGACGACGTAGACCGCCACGCCGCGGGCCGCGGCCTCCACGAGGGCCTCCTTGAACTGGCGGCCGACCTCGTCGTCCTTCCAGATGTACGTCTCGAGGAAGATCTCCCGCTGCGCGCCGCGGATCGCCTCGAGCATCGCCTCGTACAGGTCCGCGCCGTACGTGTAGAGCGTCGCGGTGGTGTCCTCCACCTCGGTCGACGACGGCGGGGCCGTGGGGAACGGCTTGTCGAGCGGGTACTGGTGACGGCGGAAGCGCTCGAGCCCCATCACCGTGGCGGCGGCCGCCACCGGGACCGCCGCGGCGAGCACCGCGCCGCGGGCCGCGTACCGGCGCAGGGCGGGCCAGTCGATCTGGACACGGACAGGCTTGCGAAGACGGGGGAAGCGAGGCGGCACGAGGCTCACCGTAGCCACGGGGCGTCGGCGCCGCGCGCCGAACTGTCGGGTACGTCGGTGATGTCACCCACCGCCGCCTCGGTCTCGGGCGCCTCCGCCGCGGTCGTCGTGGGCGCGGCGAGGCCCATGGAGAGCGGGTGCGACCGGATCGCCGCGGCGAGCTCGCCCTCGATCCGGTCGAGGTACACACCGGTGGTGGCGATCGACCGGTGCCCGAGCAGCTCCGCGACGACCTTGACGTCCCAGCCCTCGGCGACCAGGAGCGTGGCGGTGGTGTGCCGCAGCGCGTGCGGCGTCGCCGGCCGGCGGTAGGGGGCGGGCATCCGCTCGACCGCCCGTGCCAGCAGGGCGCGCACCGCCTGCGTGTCCACGCGGCGGCCGCGCCAGGTGAGCAGCAGGGCGCGCTGCGCGTCGGGGTCGTCCGGCCGCCGGGCCGCGAGCCGGGGCCGCAGCTCGTGCAGGTACTCCTCGAGCGCCGTGGCCAGGGGCGCGGAGAGCGCGACCGTCCGGATCGACCCGCCCTTGCCGACGATGCGCCACCGCGTCTCCTCGGGTTCGCGCGTGAAGTCCGCGACGTCGGCGCGGGCCAGCTCCGACACCCGCGGCCCGAGCACGAGGAGGAGCGCCACCACCAGGCGGTCGCGGAGCGCCAGCGCCTGGTCCGACCGCGCGGCACGCCCCCCGGCGCCCGACGAGGGTGCGGGCCGGTCGGGCGCCGCGGACGCCTGCAGCAGGGCGCCCGCCGCCGACGCCGACAGAGCCGTGCGCTCCACCCGCAGGCGATCCCGGGAGCGGGCGGGCGGCGCCGCCCACTGCATCGGGTCCGCCTGGACCCAGCACTGCCGGGCCGCGTGCGTGAAGAAGCGGCTCACCGACTGACGGAACCGGTTGACCGTGGCGACCGACCGGCCGGGGGCGCCCTTGCGCCCCGGGTCGCTGTACCGGCCGTCGGGGCTGGCCTGGTAGCGCACGAGCGCGTCGTCGACGTCCTCGCCGGTCACGTCGTCGAGCACGCGGCCGCCGCCGACCAGCGCGGCGAACTCCCGCACGTCCCGCTCGTAGCTGCGCGCCGTCGCGGGGGACAGGACCCCCCGCACGCTCTCCACCTGCACCGACGCGAGGTAGCGGTCGGCGGCCGCAGCCACCGTGAGGCGGTTCAGACGGGGAGGGGCGACCACGGGACCAGGCTAGGCGGGCGCACCGACACGGCCGTCCCGTGACTTCTGCCGGACGACCAAGGCGGCGGTCCGGCAGAAGGCAGGAGGGTCAGGCGGCGATCCCGGTAGCTCCGCGTGCCCTTGCGGAACCGAGGGCGGCCGCGAGCGCCGTGGGATCGTCCGGCAGGTCGTCGCCCCGCCACGCGACGTGCTGGTCCTGCCGCGCGATGAGGTACCGCGTGACGTAGGGGTCCGGTACGACGTGGTCGGGCACCACGAGCACCTCGACCGGGAGCCCGGCGGCGCGGGCGGTCGCCGCCCACGCGTCCAGGTCGGTGTCCTGCGCGGCGGCCCTGCCCGAGACGACGAGGGTGTACCAGGGGCCGAGCCGGTCGTAGAGGGAGACGCCGTCGGCCAACCACGTGTGCGGGAGGCGACAGCCGGGCACCGTGGACGGGGTGTACGTCCCCATCGTGTAGTCAGGCGCGTCGCCATCGGGCACGATGATCGGCGAGCTTCCGTACGAGTACCCGAAGTTCAGCCCGGCGGCAGCGAACTGCTGCACGTTGAGGTCGTACGCGAGCTCACCGAGCCGCCGACGTGCGGTTGCCCCGGCCTGCGTGTCCGCCTCGAGGTCCGTCGGCAGGTCGGTGGCGTCGATCTTGCGCAGGTGGCCCATCGCCAGACGCGACACCTGGTCGGTGATCGGTTGTCGCTCCGCCGCGTAGGCGTCGAGGACCGACTCGTCGGCCCACCCGCTCAGGACCGCGCCGAGGAGCCAGGCCAGGTTGAGCCCGTCGGCGATCCCGGCGTTCATGCCGTACCCGCCGTAGGGCACCCACAGGTGGGCGGCGTCTCCGGCGAGGAACACCCGACGGTCGCGGAAGGTGTCGGCGACGAGCCGGCGGGCGACCCAGTCCTCCTTCGACAGCACCTCGTAGGCGACGGCGTCGCCCACTCCGAGGATGTCGCGTACGGCGCGGTCGCGGTCGACCGAGTCGTGCGCGGCTTCCTCGGGGGTCAGGTAGCTGTGCACGAGGAAGACGTCCCGCCCGTCGATCGCGTAGATGTGGCCCTGGCGCCGAGGGTTGAAGACGTACACCCCCCACGCAGGGTCCGCGTCGACCCGGTCCGCCAGTCCGGGCACCCGGACGCACGTGGACTGCACGTGCTGGAGCACGGGGTCACCGTGCAGGCGGGCACCGATGGACCTCCGCACGAGCGAGCGGCCGCCGTCGGCGCCGACGAGGTAGCGTGCGCGGACGCTGACCTCCGCGCCGTCACGCGTGCCCCGGAGCGTGGCCGTGACGCCCCGGTCGTCCTGGGAGACCGTCGTGCACCGGGTGTCGTTGCGCAGGTCCACGTGGGGGAGCGTCGCCACATGCTGTTCGAGGACGGGCTCCAGGTAGCGCTGGTTGACCCGGTGCGGAGGCTCCGGCGTCGCCCACGTCGTGTCGGGTCCGACCCCGTCGCCCCGTCGCCGGGCGGCCGCCGACGGGATCGGGATCCGACCGAACTCGACCCCGGTCGCGCTGGTGCGGAAGGCCACGTCCTGGGGGTGCTCGGCCGGGAGGCCCACGGAGCGGACGGCGTCGGCGAGCCCGAGTCGGCGGAACGCCTCCATCGTGCGCGCCGAGACATGGTTGCACTTCACGTTCGGTGGCTCGAGGAACGGGCGGTCCTCGACCACGATGGTGGAGACGCCGCGGGAGTCGAGGTCGGCAGCCACCAGCAGTCCGACGGGACCACCGCCGACGACGAGGACGTCGGCGTCGCAGGACTCCGGCAGGTCGGGGGAGCGGGTCATTCTCGTCCTCACTTTCCGGCGACCGGGTCGATCGGCGTGGCGATGGTCGACAGGTCGCGCTTGCTTCCTTCAGGAGCGAGCAGCAGGGCGGCCGCGCAGACCGCGAGCACCGCGATCCAGACGCCCGCCAGCAGGGGGAGCCCACCGGCGGATGAGGCGAGGGCCCCCGCGATGATCGGGGTGAAGCCGGCACCGATCGCGGACGCGCCCTGGAAGGCCAGGGACGACCCCGTGAAGCGCACCGACGTCGGGAACAGCTCGGCGAGGAACGCCGCCAGCGGTCCGAGGATGATGCCCTGGATCGCCTGCCCGCCCACCACGGCGATCGCGAAGCTGACGTTGTCGCCCGTCGCGACGAGCATCACGAGCGGGTAGGCGAACAACGCGGCGGCGACGATGCCGACCGCGATCACCGGGCGGCGTCCGAATCGGTCGCTCAGGCGCGCCGACAGGATCGTGCAGGCGAAGAGCGCGACCGCGGACAGCACCTTGGCGTTGAGCGCGAAGGTCTGGTCGGCGCCGTGCGCGGTGGCGTAGCTCAGCCCCCACACGCTGGCCATGCCCGAGATCGTCAGCTGTGACATCGCGACGAGCAGGCCCAGCACCAGCACCCACGGAGACCCCGTCAGGACCTGCACCAGTGGTACCCGGCGGTCCTCCGCCTCCTGGTCGAAGCTGAGGAACAACGGGCTCTCGACGACCCGGAGGCGGACGAACAGGCCGATGAGCACGAGGACGACGCTCAGCAGGAAGGGCACGCGCCAGCCCCACGCGAGGAACTGGTCCTCGGGCAGGAGCGTGAACAGTCCGAGAACTCCCGCCGAGAGGATCGAGCCGGCGGGCGCGCCGAGGTTCGCGAACGAGGCCGCGAAGCCTCGCTTGCCGCCGGGGGCATGCTCGAGGGCGATGAGCATCGCCCCACCCCATTCGCCGCCTACCGCGAACCCCTGCACGAGGCGCAGAGCCACGAGCAGGAACGGCGCGGCCGCGCCGATCTGCGCGTAGCCGGGAAGCACGCCGATGAGGGCGGTCGCGACGCCCATCATCAGCATCGTCGTGACCAGGACGCCCTTGCGCCCCAGCCGGTCGCCGAAGTGACCGAACACGATCCCCCCGAGCGGCCGCGCGACGTATCCCGCCGCGAGCGTCCCGAACGACGCGATCGTCGCCAGCGCCGGGTCCAGGCCGGCGAAGAACACCGTGCCGAAGACGATCGCCGAGGCGCTCGCGTACAGCATGAAGTCGTAGAACTCGATCGCGCTCCCGAGGAAGCTCGACGCGAGGATGCGTCGCATCTGCGGGGTCCGGAGCGACTCGCTCGGGCCGGTCCCGGTGGGCTGTCGAGAGGTGGTGGCGCTCATTCTTGAACTCCCTGGACGGACTCTCGGAGCGCGGGCGTCGCGATCCGTGCCCGCGGGCGGGGCGTCCAGGTCACCTCAGCCGGCCGGCAGGTGTACGAGCACGCGCGAGAGATCGCCGAGAGCCTGCAGGAGATCGGACGGGTCGCGGCCGCCACTCGAGGCGGCCTCGCCGGGTCGCTCCGCCTCGGCCTGTTCACCACGCTCTCCCCGTGGCTCTTCCCGCCAATCGCCGAGCACTTCGACCGGTCGTTCCCCGACGTCGACCTCCAGCTCGTCGAAGGTGGCTCGGCAGAGCTGCAGCACCAGCTCGCGGAGGGACGGCTGGACGCCGCCCTGCTCTACGAGAACCACGTGAGCACGCCGCTGGAGACCCACCGTCTCGCCGCCGTCCGCCTGCAGCTGGCGCTCGCGGCCACGCACCCGCTCGCGACGTACGACGCAGTCCCGCTCGCTGCGCTCCGTGACGAGGAGGCGGTGCTCCTCGCAATGCGGCCGGCGAGCGACCATGTCGAGGAGATCCTCCGGGTCGCCGGCATGACGCCGCGGGTGCGTTGGCGCAGCACCAACGTCGAGACGATCCGCTCGCTGGTCGCGCGAGGCCTCGGCTATACGATCATCATGGGCCGGCCGTACGGCGATCTGACGTACGAGGGGATGCCCGTGGTCTACCGGCCGATCGCGGACGACCTGCCGGCCAACGCCCTGGTGCTTGCGGTGGCCAAGGGGCACCGGCCCACCGCCAGGCTGCGCGAGCTGGCCTCGTTCTGCGACGAGGCGTTCGGGGACGACCTGGACCCCGGCGTCGTCCCCGCCGGCCGCATGGAGGTGGGCTCAGACGTCGAAGAGCGTGGGGTGCTCCAGGTGGACGCCCTCGGCCTCCAGCATGCGCAGCTTGGTGTGCCGCCCACCGCGCGCGGAGAAGCCGCCGACCTGGCGCCCGGCGGCGAGCACCCGGTGGCACGGCACGATCGGCGGGAACTGGTTGCGCCCGAGGGCCTGCCCCACCGCCTGCGCCGCGCCGGGGGCGCCGAGCCGCGCGGCCACCTCGCCGTAGGTGAGGGTGTCACCGGCCGAGATGGTGCGCACGACCTCGTACACGCGGCGGTCGAACTCCGGGACGACGGCCAGGTCGAGGTCGATGCCGGACAGGTCGCCGGCACCGGTCTCCAGCAGGACGGCCACGCCCGCCGCGGCGGCCGCGACCGAGCCGTCCGGGACGGCCTCGCGGGCGCCCGGGTACCAGGCCGTGACAGCGTCGCGCGTGTCTCGTGCCGAGCCCTGGGGGAGGGCGGAGCCCACGACGACGCCCGGCGCGCGCCACACGAGGGCGCAGTGCCCGATCGCAGTGGGGAAGACGCAGAACGCGAGCCCGCCGGGGGGAGTGGCCATGTCGCTCACGGTAGCCACGCCGTCCGACAGCGCGGGACGGGCGACGGCAACGCGTCCGGAGTGCGTCGGGGGTTCGAGCGACGCACGGCCCAGCGCTGCGCGAGACCACTGTGTTGTGTCATACACAATGGTTTGAGGTCTATGTCCGAATCATCCTACCGCGGGCCGTCGCGGATGGCGAGAGGTCGTCCCGTCGTTCCCGCACGAACAAGAACCGTTTTGCAGTCGCGACGGGGCGCGCTCCGTCGTCAGTCCGCGCGTGGGGTCGCCTGGGGGATCGGGGGCGAATCCCGGACGCAGGAGGTCCGGTGCGACACAGGGGCTGCCGCGGTGCTAACCGGACGCACGCGTCGCGGCCGTCGGGCGATCCAGACGAACGATTCCGGCGAACGATCCGGAAATGTCTCAGGGTCGGCGCCGACAGCGTGCACACGGAACCTGGCGCCGCACGTGCCGGTGAGCCGTCGCGCCGCGTCGGGCGCTGACGCCAGGGCGCGCCGCGTGACGTCGTCAGCCGCGCGGTGGTGACCGTTGGAGCGCGGAGGTCCGTACGCAGGCGGCGGGGAGCACCACGACGCAGCTCGCAGCAGTCGCGAGGGAGGGGGCTCCAGGCCCTTTCCCTCTCGCGAAATGACATAATGTGCATTATCGGTGTTGCGCATCAGGTCTGCGAGGGCACGGATCGAGGCGCTCAGACGCCTCGTCAGACCTTGCCCCGTGAGCACCGGGCAGCTTGTGCGGCGCACCGTGCGCGTCCGGCGTCGACGGCCGACGGGATCCGCCGCGCGTACGTCCGTGGTCTGGTGTCGACCGGCTCGGCACCTCGAACCCGTACGTCGCCGCTTGACATCGCGGATGGTCATGCCGCCTGCACGACGTGATCCAGGTGCGACGCCGCCTTCGCGGCGCTGCCACACCTCCATGCTTCCACCATGCGAAAACCGGAGGGCGGTGTCGCGGAGCGGGCACCGCTCCCCCATGGTGCGCCGGTCTTCTCGGCCTCGCATGAAACTTCCTTCACCAGTTCGAGGTGCCCGCGGCAACTCTTGACGCGACCCCGGCGCGGTCCTAGCGTCCAGCACAGGCGCACCTGGACAACGACGTCCAACGGTCCCGCACCGTCGCGCCGTCCGAACCGAGGAGGACCTCGTGAAGGATTCAGGAAAGACGCGCCTCGTGCGCGCGACGGCGGCGGTGGCGGGCGCGGGCCTGCTGCTGGCCGGCGTGGCACCCGCCCAGGCGGAGACCGCCGACCCGACGGCCGTCGACGTCGGCGCGATGGTCGAGGCGATGACGCTCGACCAGAAGATCGGTCAGATGACGTGGACCCACGTCTACGGCTCGTCCGCCCACGACACCTCGATGGCGGCGAGCAACCAGGCCCGCTACGGCGTGGACACCCCCGCGCAGGTCGTGCAGAAGTACGACCTCGGCGGCGTGCTGTACTTCGCCTGGTCGGGCAACACCGCCGACCCGCAGCAGGTCAACGGCCTGTCGAACGGGCTGCAGGACGCCGCACTCGCCGACGACGGCCCCGGCATCCCGCTGGCCGTCACGATCGACCAGGAGGGCGGCCTCGTGGCCCGCGTCGGGCCGCCCGCCACGCAGCTGCCCGGCAACATGGCCCTCGGCGCCACGGGCGACGCGCGGTTCGCCCGGGCGCAGGGTGACATCCTGGGGTCCGAGCTCAGGGCGATGGGCGTCAACGTCGACTTCGCCCCGGTGCTCGACGTCAACACCAACCCCGCCAACCCGGTGATCGGGATCCGCTCGATGGGCGCCGACCCGGACGCCGTCAGCGAGCTCGGCGTCGCACAGATCGAGGGGATCCAGCAGCACATCGCCGCCACCGCCAAGCACTTCCCGGGCCACGGCGACACCGAGACGGACTCCCACTACGGCCTGCCGGAGGTGACGTACGACCGCGCCACCCTGGACCGGCACCTGCAGCCGTTCCAGGCCGCGATCGACGCGGGCGTCGACATGATCATGACGGCGCACATCGTCGTCGACGCGATCGACCCCGACCTGCCCGGCACCCTCTCCCCCAAGGTCCTCACCGGCCTGCTGCGGGAGGAGATGGGCTTCGACGGCATCATCACGACCGACGCGCTGGACATGGACGCCATGACCGACCACTGGTCGCAGGAGGAGATGTCGGTGCTGGCGATCCAGGCGGGTTCAGACATCCTGCTCAACTCCCCCGACGTCGACGCCTCGATCGCCGGGGTGAAGCAGGCCGTGGCCGACGGGACGATCACCGAGGCGCGGCTCGACGAGTCCGTCACCCGCATCCTCGAGTGGAAGGCGGAGCGCGGCATCCTCGCGGACCCGTACGCCGATCCCGTGCGGGTCGCCGACGTCGTGGGCTCGCCCGAGCACCTCGCGACGGCGGCGACCATCGCGGACCGGTCGATGACTCTGCTGCGCAACGAGGACCGTCCGCTGCCGCTGCGGCCGGGCGAGGACTCCGTGCTCGTGGTCGGTGCCGGCGCCGCGTGGCCCGAGCGGCTCGCCCCGATGCTCGCCGAGCGCGGGTTCGACGTCACCACGGAGCTGGAGAACGGCACGTCGCCGTCGCCGGCCTACCGCGCCCGGGCGGTCGCGGCCGCCGCGAGCGCCGACGCGGTGGTGTTCACGTCGTACAACGCGAGCGGCAACGCGGCGCAGCAGGCGATGGTGCAGGCGTTGGCCGACACGGGCAAGCCGCTGGTCGTGGTGGCGGCGCGCAACCCGTACGACATCAACGTGCTGCCGGGCGCGGACGCGGTGCTGAACAGCTACGGGTACTCCGTCGTCAACTATGCGGCGGTGGTGCGTGCGATCGCGGGTGACATCAACACGCTGGGCAGGCTCCCGGTGGCGGTGCCGACGGCGGACGGCGGCGAGGTGCTGCTGCCTCTCGGGTTCGGGCACCGGTACCCGGGGTGGCCGCACGTGCCCGGGTCGGGCAAGCCGGGGCGCTGAGGCGAGCCACGTCCGCCGACCGCTGCCGGCAGGCCGGTC